>QNXU01000129.1 GCA_003973485.1 Bacteroidota bacterium
GAATGTGCTGGAACAACTCTATCGTCGTGATCGGCAGTAGTAACCATTGTTGCAGGATAATCGGTTCCTTTGTGTAAATTATGTAGAGGAGAATAGCCCAATAAGTATTCAAACATTTCTTTAGATTCTTCGCTAGATCCATATTCTGGTGTCCATCCCCAACCTACCGTAAATTTATGAAATCGTAACATATCCATTACTCCAACTGCTGGAAAAGCGACTTGCATTAAATCAGGTCGCTGCGTCATGGTTGCCCCCACAAGCAATCCGCCATTAGAACCACCGGAAATAGCCAATTTATCTGAGCTAGTATAGCCTTCATCAATTAAATACTCTGCTGCAGCAATGAAGTCATCAAATACATTTTGCTTTTGCATTTTAGTGCCGGCTTTATGCCATTCCTCACCATATTCTCCGCCACCTCTTAAGTTTGGCTGAGCATAAATCCCGCCTTCTTCTAACCATACTAATCTAGCCACACTAAAGCTTGGACGCAAACTCACATTAAACCCACCATAAGCATAAAGCTCTGTTGGGTTTTTACCATTTTTCTCCATTCCCTTTTTGTAAGTGATAAACATTGGAATCTTTGTACCGTCTTTGCTTTCGTAGAATACTTGCTCGGTTTCGTAATCTTCCGGATTGAAATCTATTTCTGGTTTCCAGTACAATTCAGATGTTCCATTTTTAATATCATATTCAAAAATGGCTGAAGGATAAGTGAAAGAAGTGAAGCTATAATATAGTTTTTCATCTTCTTTTTCTGCACTAAAACCACCAGCAGTTCCAATCCCAGGTAGTTCCACCTGACGCACTTTATTTCCATCATAATCGAATTGATGGATTTCCGTTTTTACATCTACCATATAGTTGGCAAAAATATACCCACCTGCAGTGCTTACATTCAATACATTTTCAGTTTCAGGGATAACATCTTCATAATTTTCAGTAGAAGGATTCTTCACATCCACTTCTACCAATCTTTTATTGGGAGCATTTAGATTGGTTTCAATTAATAATCTATCCCCATCATTACCCAAAACTGAATGCTCGCTATCAAAACCTTCCGCTATAGGCACAATTGGATTGTTCCAATCTGATAAATCTTTTACATACAACTCATTTCCACTTGTGCTGTTTGCTGCAGAAATAAACAAGAATCTTTCATCTTCGCTTACATAACCGCCAATGTATCTTCTTGGAGTTTCACTTCCTCCAAAAATCAGCTCGTCTTCGGATTGAGGAGTGTTAAGTTTGTGGTAATATAATTTATGCTCTTGTGTTTTGGCAGAAAGCTCACTTCCTTCCGGCTTATCATAACTGCTATAGAAAAACCCTTCATTTCCTTTCCAGGAGATACCACTAAATTTCACATTTTGAATAGTATCTTCCACAATAGACTTATCCTCTGTATTCATTACGACAACCTTTCTCCAGTCAGAACCACCTTCGGAAATGGAATAAGCCAATAGGCTTCCATCTTTAGTAAAAGAAGTTCCAGCCAAGGAAGTAGTGGCATCATCAGAGAATGTATTAGGATCTAAGAAAACTTCCTCTTCTCCATCTAATCCTTTTTTACAGTACATTACCCACTGATTCTGTAGTCCATCATTTTTATAGGTATAGTAATAATCTCCATGCTTACGAGGTGAACCTTCTTTTGTATAATTCCAAAGCTCAGTTAGCCTTGCTTCAATTTTATCTCTGAATGGAATGTTATTCAAATAGCCAAAAGTGATTTCATTTTGTGCTTCTACCCATTCGGCAGTTTGCTCAGAGCGGTCGTCTTCCAGCCAACGGTATGGATCTGGTACTTCAACTCCAAAATAGTTATCTACTGTATCCACTTTAGCAGTTTCTGGATAGTCTTTAATCTCCATTTTTTGATTTTGTTTGCCACTATTGCAAGCTAAGAATGCCAAAGCAAGTGGAAAAGCCCATATTTTGTTCATAATTGTAGCATTAAAATTTTAACTAAAATAAGGGCTTTTGTAGAGAATATCAGCAGTTTTATAAAAGCGGTGGATGTCGGGGATAGTGGGTAGATTAAGTATTGATAATTCAAATCTGACTAAAAAAAGAATCAGTATTTATAAAAATCAAGCGTACTTCATCTTCTTTTTCAAATGCTCTTATATTGGCGCATACTGTCTCAATGGCATCCATAGAAATATCCTCTAACATTCTTGTCCAAAATATAGCGATCACTTTTTCACCTTCTTTCGATAAATCAACATCAGAAATTGCTTTATTCAGTCTATATAATTTAGGATAAGGTGTTAAATCTTCAACAGCTGAATGTGGAATAAATGATTCAAATCTATCTTGATAATTCCAATTCAAATTCTTTAAACCACCTTTAGCATAGCAATTGGCATGAAAAGAAGTTATATTAGAATTTTTATAATAGTGAATTTGAACTGGTTGACTTAAATCCTTTTTGATAGCCTCATTTTCATGTTCACTAAGCGTTTTAAATTGTAATGAATCGATGATGATTTTATTGGGATACCTGAAAAATCAATTTCAGTATAAAATTGATGTATTTCCTCTTCATTTACGCCAAGTATTTGATTTACCCCTTACATTTTACTCATTAAAGCACTACAAGAGGACAAACTAAAAATGAGTATGAAGGAATAAATTAAATTTGAAGCGAAAGATTTAATCATTAAAATATTCATCCTTTAATCTGAACCAAAACTACTGAATACTAAGCCTAAACCATTATGCTTTTTAATATAGTTCTTGAACTCTTCTGGAAACAAATCCTTATTTACATCATTCTCAATAATATCAACATAAGAAACTAATAGTGAATCTTTCCAATTATATACTGGAAATTCCATCAAAGTATGATCCATCTTATTGGGTTTAAAAACTTTCCGTTTTGACTTTCTATTCTCAACATCAATGATTAAAACGCCTTTATTACCTCCTTCATATATATGCCCTAATAAAATTTCATTAAATAGAATTGGCGGTTGACTAAAATACAAAAAATCGGAATTTGACTGCTTTTCCACTAAAATACTGAAGTCATTTTTCAATTCCTCAGGAACTTTCTTATTGTTAAAATCTATATTTAAAGATTGAGTTAATGCTCCTTCTGAATCAAAAAGAAAAATTGAATCATTGACAGGTTTATGATAAAGCACTAGATCTCC
>QNXU01000302.1 GCA_003973485.1 Bacteroidota bacterium
AGGCGAAACTAGAGTGAATTTAACTCAAGATGTAGGTTTCAGTACTATCCAAAGAAAAGTAGGTATTGGTCAGAGAGATTGGACAGCAACTTTAGTGGAGCAAGAATTTGGATCGGATGAAGTGGCAAGATATAATGCAGCATTAAACGGACGAGGTTTAATTGATTATGAAGAAGAGATTTATGGAGAAACAGGTTTGATAACCGATACAAAGATTAGTGCAACAGGTGGAAGTGAAAAAACTAAGTTCTATGTTGGTGCTTCTTTAAGAGATGAAGAAGGTATAATTAAAAATACAGGTTACTCAAGAGCTAGTATCCGTGCTAATATCGATCATCAGCTAACTGACCGAATTAAATTTACAACATCAAGTAATTTCGTGAATTCTACCACTCAAAGAGGTTTTACTGGAAATGAAAATGAAGGTGGATTGAGTATGGGATATAATATGGCTTTTACCAGACCTTGGGCAAACCTATATCCTGATGAATTTGGAAACTATCCAGATAACCCTAATGCAGCTGGTAACATGTTATTAGTTAGAGACCGAGCAATAAATGATGAAGTTATTAATCGATATATACAAGGTGCAAGCATAGATATTAATCTTTATGAAACAGATCAATCATTCTTGAAATTTAAGTGGAATGGTGGATTTGATAGCTATAGTTTAGATACTTACGTGTACGTACCTGAATATCATCAAGCTCAAAGAGGTCTTCAAAACGGATTTATTGGGGTTGGTAAAAACAGAATCTTTAATACAAATAATCAAGGGTTCTTAGTGTGGGACAATTATTTGAGTGGAGGTTCTCTGCAATTAACCTCACAAGTAGGATATATTTATATCACATTTGATAGAGATTTAGTATATAATCAAGCGACACAATTGATTCCTGGACAAACTACATTAGGCCAATCTGGTACACAAGAGTTTGATCAAACTTTAGAAAACGTAAAGGAATTTGGTTATTTTGCTCAGCAAGAATTGAATTATGAAGATAAAATTATTGGTACTTTAGGTGTTAGAGCGGATAAATCTACTTTAAATGCCGATCAAAATCAATTTTACTATTTCCCTAAGGCATCAATTGCTTTAAACGTAGCTAATTTTGATTTTTGGAATTTAGATTTATTTAATCAGGTTAAATTGAGAGCTGCTTATGGTGAAACAGGCTCAAGTGCAGTATTTGGTTCATTATACACCAGCTTTCAAGCAGTTAATATAGGTGGATCTCCAGGAGTTTCTGTGGGTGGTTTAAGGGGAAGTGATAATTTAATACCTGAAACAGCTTCTGAATTCGAAACGGGTATAGATGTTACGCTATTAGATAACAAACTATCTTTTACTGCCACTTACTACAATCGAAATATAAATGATTTAATTCTGCAAAGAGCCTTACAACCTTCAACGGGTTTCGTTTTAGAGGTTACTAATCTAGCAGATTTACAAAATCAAGGCTTAGAATTAGCTTTAAATGCTAATCCTGTTCAAAATGAAAATTTTGTATGGACATCTACTACCAACTTCTGGTTCAATAGATCAGAAATCACAAGATTAGATGTGCCTCCTTTTGCTCCAGCAGGTTCTGGATTTGGACTAAGTTTAGGAACTGCTTTTATTGAAGAAGGCGAACCAGTTACTCAGTTAAAAGGTACTATTGATGGAGAAGTTGTAACTGTTGGAGATGCAGAGCCTGATTTTCAGACTTCATTTTTAAACAACTTTACAATTTTCAAAAATTTCGACTTTAGTTTCTTAATTCATGTGAAGCAGGGGGGTAGTAATTTAAATTTAACTACTTACCTAACGGATTTAGCAAGGTTAACAGGTGATTTAGATGATCCTTCAGGTGAAGAAAGAACTTCTAATCCTAATACCGATAGATTTATTGAAGATGCTTCCTATATGCGATTAAGAGAAATTGCTTTATATTACAGATTACCTGAATCGGCTGTAAGCGTATTCAATGGTGCGGTTAATAAGATTAAAATTGGTGCGTCTGGTAGAAACCTTTGGACAATCACTCCATATACTGGTTACGATCCAGAAGTATCTGCCAAAGGTGGAACTGGACTATCGACTGGTTTGGATGTGAATCCGTTCCCTTCTACTAAGCAAGTATATTTTCATCTAGCCTTAGAATTTTAAAAACGAATTATTATGAAAAATATTAATATAAAATCAATAGCTACTGGATTAATGGCTTTTTCTTTGCTGTTCTTCTATTCATGCGAATTTGAAGATCAAGTAGATCCAAACAATCCGAATTTGCAGCAGTACAATCAAGATGCAACGGTTAATGAATTGAATAATATCGTTGTAGGAATGGAATCAGGTATGCGGAATGGACTAGCATTATATGTCACTTCCACAGGTACAATCGCAAGAGAATTGTATTTATTTAATGCAGACCCTAGAAATACTGAAGAACTTCTAGGTAAAAATGGAGGGCAATTAGATAATAATGTTTTCTATTTGAATGCTCCTTATAATGGAAGTTATACTAACGTTAAGAATGCAAATATTTTATTAAATGCGTTAGATAACACTGATTTCGTATCAGATGTAGAAAAAGCAGGATATAGAGGATTTGCTAATACTGTTATTGCCTTACAGGAATTGCGTGTGTTAAATATGCTAGATCAAAACGGAATTAGAATTGATGTGGCTGACCCTGACAACTTAGGGCCTTTCGTTGGGAAAGATATGGCATTAGCTCATATTGCCGACTTGCTTGATGCAGCTTATACACAATTAGGCAGTGCAGGAGAAGAATTTCCGTTTAATCTTTCTGCTGGCTTTGAGGGTTTTGATACCCCTAGTACTTTTGCTCAATTTAATCGAGCATTAGCCGCTAGAGTAGCTGTATACAGAGAGGATTGGACATCAGTTGCAGGAATATTAGATGATTCATTTTTTGATCCAAACGGTAGTTTAGCACTTGGTCCTAAGCATAGTTATTCAACTGCCTCTGGTGATCAATTAAACGGCTTATTTAAAATACCAGGTAATAATGGGGATATGATTGTAGTGCATGATAGGTATTTAGATAATGCTCAAGCAGGAGCTGATACCATTGATTTGAGAGTGATTTCAAAAAAATAGTACCCCGCGAGAAACAATCGGTTGAGATTTCAAAAAAATAGAACCC
>QNXU01000177.1 GCA_003973485.1 Bacteroidota bacterium
TTTAAAAAATGAATACTCAAACAAGGCCGAAGATAAAACAATCAGCGTTATCCCTGTCGAACAAAAAAGCGGAATACTTCCCGCATAAGCCAAAACGAATAATGATCCAAAAGACGATAAAAAATTCATGGCATCTATAAATGCCAGTGTTTCAATAATCGAAATTAGAAGCAGTAAAAGTCCAGCGAAAAAAAATGATTTCCTATCATTCATAAACACCACCATTAAATCTAATACAAAAAGCACAATTAATAGTTATAATAATATTACTAGATATATTACATATAACAGATATATTTATTATCGTTCCCCCCTTCTCCATTTCCACGGCTCTATTGCTTTGTATTCTGACGTTTTCCAGAGTCCTAAATTGTAGGTTTTGGCCTCCTGCTCTAGTTTTAGGTATTCAGTTCCCTTGTAATATTGCCGGTAAACCCATGCACCACCATTAGCAACCATTGCACGATTAACGTCTATTTTTGGTGGTAAATAAATAGTGCATATCAGGCGCTTGTATCGATCCTTAGTTGGGCAATCAAGAGTCACTTTTTTACCGCCGATAAAATCAGAAAGCATTTGTTTTGATTTCTGGCCATAAGGCTGATTTTTTTCAGGGGCATCAATCGAAGCTAATCTAACCGTAAGTGGTTTTTTATCTTCAGATAAAACTTTGATGGTGTCTCCGTCTGTAATTCCGATGACTAATAACATTTCTAAAAGCATAAAACCTCACAATTAATATATATAGTAATTATATTATATATATTAATTATATTAACTGTAATAGTCTACAGTTTTAACGATATTCTGTGTTTGAAATGCAAGCAGAGTAGGGCAGTTATGAATTGTTGTAATCAAATAATAAACAACAAAACGCCCTCGTTTTTGTTGTTTCTCTACAATGGTTTCGCGGTTTACCTGCGAATCCATACGCCCCAGCTTCCAAGTTTTGGATCAGGAGATTTGTTTTTGTGGATTTTCTCTGGATTATGTCTTTCAGGTCAGGTTCACCTTGTAGACAGTTGAGTGAAAAAGCCGATTAAAGGCTTTTTTGCTCTTCTATTAACGTGCCGTTAGGCACTCATTTTATCTCGTCATCTAATTACATGCCGTAGGCATTCATTATGGAGCGTAGCGACTAGGCCGCTGAAAGCGGGGCGAGTGAGCGCAGCGAGGGAGGGTAGGCGCGCCCGATAGGGCGCTTGTTTTTTTGCAGTTATTAACAGGCTTTAGGGTTTCAATCTTGTTTATAATATTTCTTCTTGTTTCTAGAAAAAAAGCTTTTTAAATTCAATGGATTAAAAACCTAAAAATAACACATTCCTTGTGAACTATCACACATTCCTTGTTAGCGATAACACATTCCTTGTGAACTATCACACATTCCTTGTCTCATCCACAGCCATCCGATACCTACTTAATCACGAACTATCACACATTCCTTGTTGTGAAATTTACTGTTGTCACATGCATATTATACGAGTACATTATGCGTGTACATTTAGTTTAATATAACAAATATCTTGTTAGAGAAGGGGTAAAAAATGGCTGAAGAAGAAAACCTAAGCCTTGCAGAAATTATTGATATTAAAGAGGTTATCCCCAGCGTTTTAAATAATCAAGTATCTATCTCAAATATGGCGGCAAGAGCTGCCCAAGGGTTCGGTTTAAGGGAAAAACGCCTCGTGATGATAGGTGTATCAAAGATAAATAGTAAAAAACCACTATCGAGCTTTAACACTGTTCAGTCGCGTACTGTAAGGGTCACAGCACAGGAATATGCTGAAGTCGGCAATGTGAGTATCGACTGCTCATATGGCGAACTTAAAGACGCTTGCGAAAACCTGTTTAATCGGTATTTACGCTATAAAGTAACGACCCCAAGGGGGATAAAAGAAAGAAAATTACGGTGGATCGAAGATCAAACGTATCATCATGGATTAGGTTATGTTGAGTTTACCTTTGCTCAGACCGTTATGCCTCATTTAGCTGATCTTTTTAAGCTATTCACTAAGTACAAACTATCTCAGGTAGAAGGGCTTAGAAACTTGTTTACATGGCGTTTATTGGAGCTTCTTACGTCCATGACGAACGATGAATATGTAGAGGAAAAAATTGATATCCCACTAGATACACTGCGCTATGAGCTTGAAATACCAGACTCTTACAAGTACGCAAATATCAGAGAGCGCGTACTTGAGCCAGCCATTAACGAATTAATAAAAAAAGACGGTTGGGAAATAAGCTGGACACCCAAAAAGAAGGGGCGGGCTGTTGCGAGTATTCATTTTACATATAGGAAAACAGCACAATCCGATCTGTTTCGTGACTGAGTGCACAAATCCACCTTTCATAATGCTGTATTCATGCGCGCCCGCGTTTAAACAAGGTAAATGTTATAGTTAGAGCATTAACATAATAAATACAGCAACTTACATAGCATTTATTGATATTACTTCATGGGTAACAGTTGCGTGCAGTCCAGGACGCAATTCTGTTACCCCGCAACCCCTTCCCTGAATGACTTAAAACCATGAAAAAGATCACATTTTTATAGGTGATTTTAAGATATTTACGCGCGCGTTTAAGTAGAAATCACGGAAAAGACATAAAGCGCATATATTTCAGTAGCATAGGCAACATTCTGCACTTTGATTGTGCGATATCTTAAAACGATTTATATATTTTCGATAACCAGTTCACAATTTAAGACACCCGAAACTATAAAAACGGGGGTTCATTCTGTAGTATTGGAACTCAGATATACGGATATTCGGAGTGACAAATTTGTGTGGATCGCTAAATAATGCCTGCTTTACTAATCAATCTTGGAGCATGGCAATGTTTAAAGTAACTATCGGACAGTTAAAAGTAATGTCACAGGCAAGAACGCCAGTTGTAATCACTTTAATACCGAATGATAACGATCCACTCACTGGCCACTACATAACCGTAAAGGGCGTTTTTGGCGAGAATGTAGAGAATAATGTCGGGATCGTGGTTACTAAAAACCAAGAAACCAAGCTCTATAAAGACCTCAATCGAGCTGTTGCAGAAATTGAGCGAATCTTTCCGTCATTAAACGAAGTGAGGATATTGACGGTTCACGGTTCGAGTGCATGACTGGCGAAATAAAAACATAT
>QNXU01000314.1 GCA_003973485.1 Bacteroidota bacterium
CATTTTCTGATATAAAATCTTGTCCGTTCAAACTATATTCGTAGGGCAGGGCTCCTCCATTGGCCACTATTTCAATGCCACCATCATCAATTAAAGCGCATGAAGCATTTATTGTCATTATAGAGTCGAAGAACGGAACTGAACGAGCAACAGTCACTACAGTCGATTGCTCACATCCCAAACCATCCATTGCTTTCACAACATATTCACCGGGACCAAGATTTTCAAACACATTCGAATCCTGTAACGGTCCATCATTCAGCTGAAATTGATAGGGTGTCACACCTCCTTTAACACTAATATTGATGACGCCATCTTGAAGGCCTAAACAGCCTACATCAATACTTTCAACATCGGAAATTAGAAAGGCTGATACTGGTTCATCAATAACTGCACTGATCATTACATTGCACCCATTGGAATCAACCACATCAATATTGTAATTGCCTGGGGAAAGTCCCTCAAAACTATTGGTGCTCACATAGCCCAACCCATTTAACTGAAATTGGTATGGGGCCGTTCCCCCATCTACCTCGACTTCAATCGCTCCATCATTGGAACCCTTACATACAATCCCAGATGCAACAGCTTGTGCCTCCAATGGGGAGGGTTCTGTTACGGTAATTGGGGAATCATAAATTTGTCCCTCCGTATCCTGGACCCGTACAATATAATCCCCAGCGTACAAACCAGTAATAACAGTACTGCTTTGAGGGGGTATCAGTACATTGAGGCTATTATCCAAAAGTGCATAGACATACGGTATAGTGCCACCTGAGGCTTCGATGGACAGGGTGGCATCATTATTGCCAAAACACGATATTTCTCTGGACATCGACACATACGCTTCCAAAGCTTTGGCTTCACAGATATCCCCAACTCCATTACCATCCAAGTCCTCTTGCCCTGGGTTGGCAACTTCAGTGCAATTATCATTGATATTCAAAACCCCGTCACCGTCAATATCATCATCACAGGAGTCCCCGATTCCGTCACTGTCCAAATCAGATTTCCCTTTTGCCGAGGCGGAAAAATGTTTTCTTGAAATACAGCCATTGGCGTCCCTGACAAACAGGGTATATGAATTCCTGTCGTCCAAATCCGCAAAGACATTATTCTCACTCAATGTATATTGACTCAATCCATATTCAAATGGTGGGTAATCCCCTGTAGCCTGAACTTGAATGGTCCCATTTTGTGACCCAGCACATGCATACTCTAAAACCGTAATATTAGTTGTTATGGATTCAGGTTCATCGATAGTAACCTGAATTGAGGCCGTTGTTCCATCTGCATCAACGACTTGGGTTACATATTCCCCAGATACGACCGAAGAAAATATTTGACTTGAACTTGAAGCTATTGTATTTAAGTTTTCATCTTTTAAATAATACCTATAAGGTTGCAGACCACCTGAAGCTTCCACCTTGATACTACCAAAAGGATCTTCACATGAAACATCTGTTTTGATTACATTGATTTGAATGGGGGGAGCATCTCCAATAATCTCCGTAACCACTGTATTTGTAGTAATAGGCATGTTAAAATCAAAGAAAATGTTTGCCGTCCCAGAGATTATATCGCCTATTTGGGTATCTTCTATCGGTTTTATTTTAAAGGCAACATAACCATGGCTCTCAGGCTCATTGGTAGTACTATCAGGCAAGTTGATGTTTTCAAATAAGAACTCTACTTTTTTATCCTCTTTAATATCGATGGTTTTATCATGGCTTGAAGAAAGAGGGACAAAGGTGGTCCAGTCCAATTTTTCATCCAATCCATGTTCGATCCTTACGTTGATGGCAGAGGCTGTACCCGTATTTTGAAAACGGATGACATAGTTTAAATACCCTTCTGCCTGTTCCGTGCTGATTGTTTCACCTTCCAATACTAAAATATCATTGGGATCATAGGAACCTATTACCGTTTGTTCGAGAACAAAATTATTATCTCCTTCTGTCAAATCATCCGTAACCGGAGTAATTGAAGCATTAAATTCCAATATGTCACCAAGATTAATGGTGGGTGGCACAGGTATGTTGAACGTCAATTGAATCTTCCTTTTCTCAAAAGGCCTTAAATTTTGGTACGAAAACGAGATTTGGCCTTCACCTTGTGAACTTGGCTCTTCGCTGGAGGATAGAAATGTCAGATCAGTGTTATACTCCAACAATACACCACCTGTCATTTCAGTCGTACCTACATTGGTAAAAACCAACTCATATGAGGCATCAAAGCCAGGTCTGGCCTCTGTTATTGGAATGAGAACCACACTTAAATCATTTACCGTCTGATTTGGGGTAATGCAAAAATTAATGGTCTCGGTATTACCCAGGGAGCCGAAGTTGACTGAATCCATCCCTGATGTTACAGTATAATAGTTCGGTAATGAGGGAATGGAAAGGTCATAACTTCCAACATATGGGAACATTTGGTAAACCCCATTGTTCAATGTGAAAGTAGCTAAAGAATCTGTTTCACTTTCACTCATAATTAGTATATCGCTCAATCGACCATCCAAAGGGTCACATCCTGTCAAATCCAAATCCAAACTGACGGCCCCCTTTATTTCATTTTTGCCAGAACCTAAGTTTTTGAGCCAACCGATATAACCATAATCATATTGTTTCCCATAAAATACATCATTTTTTCCATCACCGTCAAAGTCTGCGATGGCCAATGAAGTATCGTCCCGATAGTCATCCGTTATGGTCTGTCTTACCCCAAAACCGGTGTTATCGTCCAATTTCGAGTACCAATCAACTGTATTTTCAGTATTGGAACATGTTACCAAATCATCCTTACCATCCCCATTTAAGTCGCCCAAATAGATTTTATAGATTCCCTCTACATTGGCATCAATGTTACTCGGAGTAGCGAAATTGGCTTCCCCATCCATATTTTCAAGCCAGAACAATTCTCCTTTTGCCCTGTCGGCAACAATTAAATCCACAAATCCATCAGCATTGACATCCTGAACTTCAAAATATAACAACTGTGTAGCAGTGCTATTGTCATTATAACTATAAACCACGGATTTTGGGTAAAAGACGCCAGTTCCGTCATTTTTATATATCCTTATCTCATTGGTGGAATTATATGATATGGAAGCTATGATGTCATTATCACCATCATG
>QNXU01000083.1 GCA_003973485.1 Bacteroidota bacterium
AAATTAAACGTTTCGGTAATTAAATTTGGGTTCTATATCCACATCACTGCTTCCCATTAAATAATAAATAAAAATGGGAACTATATACATAATCATTTCTGGAGTAGTAGGACTGCTTTTGGGCTTTGTTTTAAGCAAAATTGCTCAAAAAAGCCTACTTAGCAAGCTAGAGAGAGAAGCGCAAGATAAAGCCGCTTTGATTGTTCGTGAAGCTGAAGTAAATGCTGAGAACACCAAAAAAGACAAAATGCTCGAAGCAAAGGAGCATTTTTTGAAAAAGAAAGCAGACTTTGAAGATGAAATAGGGCAAAGAAAAAGCCAAATGGCAGCTAATGAAAATAAGCTGAAACAAAGAGAGCAAAACTTATCCAAAGAAATAGAGCAATTTAAAAGGAAAGAAAACGAAACTCAGAAAATACAAGAAAACCTAAATGCCCAATTAGAAGTAATTGCCAAGCGCAAGGAAGAACTTGAGAAGATAAAAGAACAGCAAGTTAATATTCTGGAGAAGGCTGCAAATTTAACTGCTGACGAAGCCCGACAGCAATTAATAGAAACGCTAAAAGATGAAGCAGAAACTAAAGCATCTTCATTGATTAAAGATATCATGGAAGAAGCTAAACTTTCTGCTACCAAAGAAGCTAAGAAAATAGTTATATCCACTATTCAAAGAACCGCCACTGAGCATGCGGTAGAAAACTGTGTGTCTATTTTCAATATTGAAAGTGATGACATCAAAGGTAAAATCATTGGTAGGGAAGGTAGAAATATACGAGCTTTAGAAGCTGCAACTGGAGTTGAAATCATAGTAGATGATACGCCAGAAGCAATCATCATTTCTGGTTTTGATCCTGTAAGGAGAGAAATTGCTAGATTATCTTTACATAGATTAGTGCAGGATGGTAGAATTCATCCAGCAAGAATTGAAGAAATCGTAAATAAAACCACCAAAAATATAGACGAGGAAATCGTTGAAATAGGGGAAAGAACAGTTATTGATTTAGGAATTCACGGTCTTCACCCTGAATTAATCAAGATGGTTGGTCGCTTGAGATTCCGTTCTTCTTACGGACAAAACTTATTGCAACACTCTAGAGAAGTTGCCAATATGTGTGCCACTATGGCTTCCGAATTAGGATTGAATCCTAAATTGGCTAAAAGAGCTGGTTTATTGCATGACATCGGGAAAGTTTGGCCAGAGGAGCCAGAACAACCACATGCTATAATAGGAATGGAATTCGCTAAAAAATTTAAGGAACACCCTGATGTTTTAAATGCAATTGGTGCTCACCATGATGAAATAGAGATGACATCCTTAATCTCCCCTATTGTGCAAGCTTGTGATGCCATTTCGGGCGCAAGACCGGGCGCAAGAAGAGAAATTATGGATAGTTATATCAAAAGGCTAAAAGAGCTCGAAGAGCTTGCTTTAAACTTTGATGGTGTAAATAAATGCTATGCTATCCAGGCAGGACGCGAATTGCGTGTAATGGTAGATGCTGAAAATGTATCCGACCAAAAAGCTGGACAGTTGTCATTTGACATTTCTCAAAAAATAGAGAAAGATATGCAATACCCTGGGCAGATCAAAGTAACGGTTATCCGTGAAATGCGATCTGTTTCTTATGCGAAGTAATTCATCTTACTTGAAAATAAATTTAAAGCTGTCATGTTTTAAATATGTTGAAATTAGAATTGAGAAGCCCTTTTCAGAAATGAGAAGGGTTTTATATTTGATATAAGCATTCTTCCTAATTCAACAAAAACTTCTTAAACTCTTGATAATCTACTTTCAACTTCACCCTCTTCTTTTCCTTCTGCATTAAAGCTTGGACTGAATCGGGCAAAATATTTTCATCCGTTACGTCCTTTACCACATTCATAAATTTGCAGGGATGGGCTGTTTCCAGAACGACTCCTTTTCCTTCTGAGGTTTTCATGAATTCAGCTAAAGCTAGATAACCAACAGCTCCATGTGGATCTAATAAATAGCCATTTTCTGCATATACTTTTTTCATAGCTTCTAAAGTAGCTGAATCAGAAAAGGCAAATCCCTTTACTTTTTCCTTGAGTTCTTGCTCTGAAAATAAATCCATCATCCGCTGAAAATTACTGGGATTTCCAACATCCATTGCATTGGATATAGTTGGAATGGTTGCTTTAGGTTCATATTGACCGCTATCCAAATATCTTGGTACTACATCATTTCTATTAGCCCCAGCAATAAATTGCTTTACAGGCAACCCCATTTTTTGTGCAATTAAGCCAGCAGTAAGATTACCATAATTTCCACTTGGAACAGATATAGTTAAGGGTTCTTTCCCAAATTCAATAAAAGGAGCAAAATAATAGACCATTTGAGGTAAAAAACGAGCAACATTTATGGAATTAGCAGAACTGATATTCAATTGATTTCTTAAATCAGCATCCAAAAAGGCTTGTTTGACCAATTGTTGGCATTCATCAAAATCCCCCTCAATTTCTAATGCTTTTACATTTTCATCAAAGGTTGTGAGCTGTTTTTCTTGCAGTTCACTCACCTTTCCTGAGGGATACAAAATCACCACTTCAATATTTTTCACCTTTGAAAAAGCAGCAGCTACTGCCCCACCAGTATCGCCAGAAGTAGCCACCAAAATAGTGCACTTATCTTTTTTACCTTTATAAAATTCTTCCAGACACAAAGCCAAGAATGTAGCACCCACATCCTTAAAAGCAAAACTGGATCCATGGAATAATTCTAGCGCATAATTATTATCCTTGATTTTTCGAACAGGAAAATCAAATGTAAAGGTTTTCCAAATAATACTTTTTAATTGATCATCTTTCAGATCCCCCTCAACAAATGGTTTTAATACATCAAATGCGACTTCATGAATATTTTTATTCTGAATATTTTCAAAATAACCTTTAGGCAATTGAGGAATCCTCTCTGGCATAAATAAGCCATTATCAGAAGGCAATCCTTCTTTTACTGCTTCCTGAAAACTCTTTCTTAACTCTTTGTTTTTAGTGCTGTAGTAGTTCATAATGCTTCGATTTTATGCGTTCCTTTAGGATTAATTTTGGATAAGTAAATCTTAGAATCAATTTCTAAATCAGCATAAAACTGATTCCATT
>QNXU01000285.1 GCA_003973485.1 Bacteroidota bacterium
GCCTTCATCGCACCAAACCCTAAATCATAGAAAGTAACGCCAATGTCTGATTCATAATCTTTATTTTTTGAAATTTGATCATATTGACCTACGAATTCTTGATAGCTTTTCTTTAATAAATCTATTCCATCAAAATACAAGTTCGAATCATTCGTAAATTCAATTGCATTGCAAATATTATCACTATTATATTCTACAAAAAAGCCTAAACTCTCATAGTAATCCGATGTATTTTCTGCAAATTCATTTCTTAAAATTGAGCGATATGTCTCACATATATTCTCTCTGATGTCTTCGCGTCTCTCTCCAAAACTTATCTTATCAATACCTCTAAATGGATAAAAATTATTAATTGTACTCATATTAATCATTCTATTAATCCTTCCTTTTTATAATATTGTTTAGCTTGATTAATTGCTGAATCATATTTATCTCCAAATTTAGACCTAATATCTTTAACATCCATCTCAAAAGCAGATTTAAAATCCCCATTGTCAATAAATTCTTGCTGCTTTTTTCGGTATGCTTTGGCAGCTTTTGAGCTTCCAAAACTACCTGTTAATTTATGATCAGATGGGTCAATCTGTATTGCTCCACCTTTGTAACGTGACAATGGTGATATTGCATCTGCTGGTATATGATGTTTTTCCAAACCGGTTTTAGCTTTACCTTCCATCTTTCCATACGGCCCTCCAGAATATTTATTTCCCGATTTTGAAGCATCATTTATTTTATCAACAGTTTTAGATAAATCAAGCCCTTTATCTAATGTTTTCGCTACATCAACACCTTTATCAACCGTATTATAAGCATTATAAGCTTTCTTTGCAAGTTTCGCCCCTCCCGCGGCTAAACCTGCTCCAGGAACGGCTGCAGCAAGACTTAAAGCCGCATCTCCATAATTACCTCTCGCTACGGAAATCCCTGCATTTGCCAAATCTGCAATGTTTCCTGCTGCTGGTATCATTCCAACTACATCAAGACCAGTTTGTACTACATCTAAAGCATCGCTTAAACTTGGCCATAAACCAGTTGGGTCAATAAGTTTAATTGGATTATTAAAAGTATATACATACGGACTCCAATTTGGCGCCAAATCTGCTAATGGATCTGTTGCTAACCAAATACTACTCTTAGCATCATAATAACGTGCATTATAGTAGTACAACCCAGTCTCTTCGTCAAGCTCCTTACCATTAAACTTATAAGGGAGCTTATCAGTATTTCCCTGCTCCTCTACAAAAGTTTCCCCGAAAGCAAAGTACTCCAAATGTTGGTAAACTTCACCAGTAGCATCTGTGATATAGCTAGTACTTCCTAAATGGTCAGGATGATAGAAATACCTAAAAGGCTCGCTTTGGCCGTTATTCCCTTGGTTGCCAATAATTTGACCTGGAGGCACCTTACCGCTCTTACCAGCTGTCAGCAAGTTACCGTCCTCGTCAATGAATTTCTCATTTCGAACGATGCCCTCGAACAATGCTTCTGCTTTAGCCGCATAATTAATTTTGTCATTACCGGCTTTTAGTGGTCCTTGGCCTCGGCCATCTATTCCTCCTCCTATTTTGCTGACTATTCGTTGTCCTTCTATAAAGTAATGCTTGGTATAACCCCCTGACTGCAAGACGATATAAGGGTTTACGTAAACCGTAAAATTGCCTAAGCTACCATTACCTGCTTTCTTTTCACCATTTTTAAAGACTGCCTGTCCTGTGGTTTTACTTTTTAACACACGCTCACCTGAAGCATCATACACATAATGATAGGCTGCTCCATTATCAGCTATAGACCTTATCCTATTCTCCGCATCCCATAAGACTTTACGCTCTTGACCACTCACATTGCTTTTCCCTGCCTTCGTTTCACTACGGACAGACAGGCAGCCGGTTTGGTTGCCGTTGGCATCATAGCTGTAGCTATTGTCGCCTATTTTCGTGGGCGCATTGGGTTGCTCTGTTCCATAGGTATAATCCAGTTCATAAGTAGTTTTACCTTGCTTTACAAAGCTGCCGCCATCACCTCCACTGCGTTCGTGAAATTGGTTTTTGTTGGTGATGCCACCAACCGTATTGTAACTCATTTCCAGACTATACTGGTCTTTATGGTTACTATCGGTATGTTGACCACTAGCCGTAGTTAATCTGTATAAATCATCATATTCATAAGTATAACTGCTGGAGCCTCCCATTAAATCACTAGTAGGCACCTCAGCTTTATTTTCCAGACTGAGAATATTATTTACCGCATCATATTGATAATCATTATCCATGAATTTTCTACCGGCAGAAGTTTCAGCCGTCATACCTTTTAATCGTCTACGCTCTGGTTCGTAGGTATAATTGGTTTTGGTGCCATTGCCGTAGGCTAGGAATACGCGTTGTTCAAACTTATCATAACCCAGCTGCTCTACATAATTGAAGCGATAGCCTTGCTTCTTTCCTTCCATACTGCGGAGCAGTCCCCCTTCATTGTAAGTATAGCTCACTTCTTCACCCCAAGAAAAAAGCACCTTTGTTAATTGAAAATTAAAGAAGCTTCGTTGATTTCATTATTTTCTGTGCCTTTGACTTCCATTCCTTTTGGTTTTCTACAGTACAATTAAAACTAAATATTAATAATCTACCCTCTAACTCTGTAAAAAACATAAGATTATAAATATTGCTATCTGAAGAAGGTGAGATAAATTCCATTACAGCAAATTCTTTCCCATTCAAAACACTCATTTCTTTTCGATACCACTGTATTGTCGGATAAATATTTTCAAACTGATTCACAAATACTGGCAATGCCTGTGGGAGTTCATTATTAGTAATCCTATTTGATGTATGGTTAACCGCTAGATTAATCGAACTTGTCCCATCAGTGAAAACTAGTGTAGGTCTGTTTTTAGATGGGTATTTACGACTAATCGCTTCGATGGACATAATTTCGAAATCTGAAGGCACAAGTATTTCTACTTTATCTCCTAAGATTATTCTTGGTTCAAGTTCATTAAAAAAATTAAACGCTAAAAGTATTGAGAATAAAATATACATAATAATACCTTTTTAATCCCAATAGGATTTTGAAAAAATTTA
>QNXU01000068.1 GCA_003973485.1 Bacteroidota bacterium
TTTTCTTTGTGGAAAATAATGACAATCTCAATTCCATTTGGGATTTCTAATTCAATATAATCTTGATCAGTATTTATAGATTTGAAAATAGACTTTGGTTTTTCTTGGTTTAAAATTGAGACGATTTTTTCACTGTCAGGAACTCCATAACCTATATGATTATTAGGGTTTTCAGCCAAATGACTTCCTGATTTTATAATATTCATTACTTCTATATTACTTAAAGTAGTATCATATTCCCAAATACAAGCTGCTAAACCCGTAATGACAGGAGCTGAAAATGAAGTGCCATTTGCAGCAAAACAAACTACATCGGGTTTAATATAATCCAGTTTTTGAGGACCTATGGAGGAATAGTATATCTTTGACCAATCATCATATCGTGCAGCTCCAACAGTTAAAACATCCTTTGCATCGGATGGTAAAGACAGAATTCCCCAATTGTTATGCCCATCATTCCCTGCTGCACTCACAATTAACATTCCTTTTTCAGTAGCTAATTGAGCTGTTTTGGTAATCATACTGCTTTTTCCATCAACCTCTTTTCTACTGTGGTTTTCTTTTCTTTTGTCATATCCATCAGTATAACCTAAGGAGGAATTGACTAGTCTAATACCCATTTCATAAAATAATTCAATAGCTGCTACCCAATACTCTTCTTCGATTCTTCTTTCTCTTATTCCATGATCTGTTCTTGCTAAATAGAATTCAGCATTTTCTGCCATACCGTATTTAATAGAAGTGCCATTATCAGAACCTGCTATCATTTTTAAGACTTGAGTACCATGGTCATCACCAGCCATTCTTTTTCCATAAAAAGGATCGTTATTGCCTTTTAATAAGTAATCTTGAAAGAATTTAATCTGCTTATTTCCAATTAGATGTTGTAATGATGGTTCCGCATCTGCATCCATAAATCCACCATCTATCACACCGATTTTTACGCCTTTACCACTTAATCCCATGCTATCGGTTATGTAGTGAGCCTTAATTTGTTCCAATGCGTACGAATATTCTATTGGTGTTAAGGGTTTAATGGAAAGAGGCTGTAATTCCTTTTGAACTGTTATGCTTTTCACAAAGACGTATTCTGTTAAAGAACTCACATTCTCTTCTTTAGTGGATATACTTACTACAGGGTTCCATTTTGACTGATAATGAAAGGTCAAATCTTCAGGAAATTGTTTTTTTAGGCTATCCTTTAAAAGTTGAATATCATTTTTTTTAACACTCAAATTATCGGGATTAAATTCCAACCAGTACTTTTCTTGTGCTAAAACTGCAATCGAAAGCAGATAAAAAGGGACTAAGAGTAAGATTGTCTTGAAAAAAGCCTGTTTTAACATGTTGAATGAGATAATAAAATGTAAATTTGAAATTTACGAAGCTTAAACGATTAATTTGATATAAAAAGTAATTTTATGAGGTACAAAACTTTAGATTCATCCCTTTATATAAAGAATCGCAAAAATTTCATGAAGCAAATGCCTGCTCGTTCTTTGGCTGTTTTCAATTCTAATGATGTGATGCCTTTAAATGCAGACGGTACTATGACTTTCTGGCAAAACAGTGATTTATTTTATTTAACTGGTATTGATCAGGAAGAAAGTATTTTGGTTTTATTTCCAGATTTTGACAATGATAGTTGGCGAGAGATTTTATTTGTAACCGAAACCAATGAGCATATAGCCGTTTGGGAAGGACATAAATACACCAAAGAAGAAGCTACTGCAGCATCCGGAATTCCAACAGTAATGTGGTTGTCACAATTTGAAGCCGTTTTCAATACCTTGATGGCTGAAGCAGAGCAAGTTTTCATCAACACCAATGAGCATATCAGAAATGCTTCTCCAGTTGAAACTAGAGATATGCGTTTTATCAAGTGGTTGCAAGAAAGATACCCTGCTCATCAATACCGAAAAGCAGCGCCTATTTTGTATGATTTGAGAGCAATAAAAGATCCTCAGGAAATCACTCAAATGGAAAGGGCTTGTAAAATTACAGAAGATGCCTTCAGAAGAACATTAAAATTTGTTAAGCCTGGCGTTAAAGAATATGAAGTGGAGGCTGAGGTTTTACATGAATTTGTAAGACAAGGTTCCAAAGGATTTGCTTATACACCAATTGTAGCTTCTGGTGCAAATGCTTGTGTTTTACATTATATAGAGAACAAGGATGTCTGCAAGGATGGTGAATTGTTATTGATGGATGTGGGAGCTGAATATGGGAATTACAATGCTGATATGACTCGTGCAATTCCTGTTAATGGAAGATATACTCAACGCCAGAAAGATGTTTATAATGCGGTTTTGAGGGTTATGAAGGAATGCTATAAAATATTAACACCAGGAAATAGAATTCCGGAATACCATAAAGAAGTGGGTAAATTGATGGAAAGTGAGTTATTAGGCTTAGGTTTATTGGATAAAACCGATATCAAAAACCAAGATCCTGCAAATCCTGCCTATAAAAAATACTTCATGCACGGTACTTCTCATCACATTGGTTTGGATGTTCATGATGTGGGAAATATCTATAGAGAATTTGAACCGGGAATGGTATTTACTATCGAACCAGGAATTTACATCCAAAATGAAGGTTTAGGCATTCGTTTGGAAAATGATGTAGTCATCACTAAAGAAGGGCATCATGATATGATGGGCAATATCCCGATTGAAATTGATGAGATTGAAGATATTATGAATAGTTAAAAAATAAGGAAAAGCGATGATTGAGAGATCATCGCTTTTTTTATTTAAATTGCTTCCATACCCTTGGTAATGTATCTGTATTCTTCATCTATTTCATTCTCAGGAATAAGAACAAAAAAGTCAATTGTGTTCATATTTTGATTTATGCTTGAGAAAATAAAGGGAAGTCCTGTATTCTTTTTAAAGTGAAATTTTTCTTTTCGTTCATTTAAAGTAGGGTCTGCTTAAAAACTATTTAAAGATATTACTAATAAATCGGTCTGAAAACCACCTCAGGTCGATTTATTTTTCTCAGTTCACTAAATACTAACCCCATTGCATGTTTTATTGTAAAAAGCAGCTGTCTCCATGCTGAAAAACTC
>QNXU01000249.1 GCA_003973485.1 Bacteroidota bacterium
CGGTTTATTAACTAAATTATCGCTGAGTTTTTAAGCAGACCCTAAATAAATCGATAATTTTTTCATTCTAATTCTTTAAATATTTGATTGGCTGCAAAAGTAATGGTTTTATGTTTGTTGAGGTAAGTTTTATTGATTTCTTGTAAACAAAACTGAATTTAAGATTTTCTAACAATAATATACATGTTTTATCACCTGTCCATTTATATACTACTATTGAATTCCAAATACTTGAATCATTTATTATGAATCTAAAATACAATTATCAATTAAATCGATAATAATAAAACTATTATTTCAAAAACCCTGGTACAAAAGGATTGCTCTTCCTGTATTTAAACCCTTGAATAAAAGATAAAATCAAAATAACAACTGCACAAGCGAGAGCAGTGTATGCAATAGATGGAAACTCTCCCCAATGCCGGACAGCAATGGCAATCAATGCCCAAACGGCTACCGCATTAAACTCACGCATGTAGCGAGTGATAAGGAAATACAGAAACAGGGCAGTGGTAATTAAAATCATTATAATGGTCCAAACTTCTTCTGAAAAGAATAAGCTAAAGTTTTCTGTTTTTAGAAATGCTGCAATATTAGTGACAGTAGCTACTGTTATCCATCCGCTATATAAACAGATAGGCCACCAAACAAAGCCTATGATCTCCTTTGGGGCATCCCATTTTTCCATTTTTAAGCGGACCACCGCAATCATTAAAGCAGCTAGAATTATCAGCATAAAATCAACAGAAATTAGAAATTGCTCATTTAGCCAAAACCAAAGCCAAAATCCTGAAGCTATATTTGCTACCGTAAGCCAAATGCCTTGTTGAGCTAAGGTTTCTTGATGTTTATTTTTGAATGCTTGAATTAAGTACCAAAGGGCATTAATGAACAAACCTAAATAAATAATGCTCCAAATAGAAAATGCATATCCAGCAGGAGTGAAGAGGCTATTAATTTCATCGCTCAATTGCCCCATTTTATTACCGTTAATAGCACCCGTACTCACATAATAATTCCAGTAAACAATAGCGATAACTGAGATGAGATTGACGATTCCGATAAGCTTTTTCATAGTAAAGGTTTTAGGAATAATACTTGTACTAGGAAAAAAAGTTTGTTTAGAGCCTAAAATCTAGCTTATCGATTTTAAGCCGTTCTGACTATCGTCTGACCTAGGATTCCCTGACTTCACCAATTATATCTACTTATTTCAACCTTGTTTCTATTTCAAATCCATTTACGGTCTGACCTTCGGTACTGACCTATTTTACCTAACTTGGTAACCTGAAAACCCATCAACCTGCTAACTTAATATAACACCCTAAACTTAATCGTATGATCAATTGCCCTCAATTCTTTAATCAAGTCTTTGGAATAGGCTTTGTCAATATCTGTAATCACATAGCCAATTTTTTCATTTGTTTTTAAGTACTGACCTGCAATATTGATTTCATGTTTGGCAAACAGCTGGTTAATTTTAGCAATGATACCGGGAACATTTTTGTGAATATGGATTAACCTGTGAGCATTTTGTAACCTTGGTAAAGTTA
Organism: Bacteroidota bacterium; assembly: GCA_003973485.1. Taxonomy (GTDB): domain Bacteria; phylum Bacteroidota; class Bacteroidia; order Cytophagales; family Cyclobacteriaceae; genus Marivirga. The sequence continues at coordinate 1,554 of QNXU01000249.1, forward strand.
AATTAGGGAAATTCACACTATTGGTGGTAGTACCAGTATTGATGTATTCCATGATTCTGTTCGGAACGAAATTCCCAATATTCTCTTGGGCTTCTTCTGTGCTTCCTCCAATATGAGGAGTTAGAATAGTATTAGGCAATCCCTTCAATTCCGATTCAAAAGGATCTTTATTGCTTTTCGGTTCCTCTGGAAATACATCCACTGCACAACCTTTAATTTTACCTGATTCTAAATTGGTTTTTAATGCTTGAATATCGACTACATGGCCACGACTAAGATTAATGAAAATCACACCGTCTTTCATCAATTTAAATTCAGCTTCTCCTATTACATTTTTGTTATCTGGTCTTCCGTCTACATGTAAACTTATGATATCGGATGTTTGTAATAACTCTTTTAAGCTATCCAATTTGGTAGCATTACCTAAAGCTAGTTTTTCTTCCAGATCATAATAGTAAACATCTAGACCAATGCTTTCAGCTACTACTGAAAGCTGAGCTCCAATATTTCCATATCCAATGATGCCTAATTTTTTTCCTCTAATTTCTTTACTTCCGCTTGCCGATTTATCCCATTTGCCTTCATGCATTAATACGGCTTTATCGAAAATATTACGAGTCAGCATAATAATTTCGCCAATAGCCAACTCCACAACAGAGCGAGTATTACTGAAAGGAGCATTAAATACTGCTACTCCTTTTTCTTGGGCTGCTTCTAAGTCTATTTGATTAGTGCCTATGCAAAAAGCTCCGATTGCCATTAAGCGATCAGCATTCTCCAGTACTTTTGAAGTTACTTGCGTTTTGGATCTAATTCCTAAAATGGAAACGCCTTTTATTTTCTCAGCTAATTCTTCCTCATCCAATCCCGCTGGATATTCCTCTACTGTAAACCCTTCTTTTTCCAAAAGTTCTACGCCAATTGGATGAACGTTTTCTAATAGCAAAACCTTTATTCTGTTTTTAGGATATGAAAATGCTGACATAATTTTATTTTCAAAAAGTACTTCTTCTAATGATGGCGCAATGTGATCGGCTTTCTCCATTACTTTTTCACGGCTTACATTTTCTGTAAAGGCGTAGAATTTATTAGCTAGTCCTGCCGCTTTAATTTCATAATCATTGTGACCGTCCCCAATAACATAAATATCCCCATCCAAATCTAATTTACGGATAACTTCGGCTTTACCTCCATCTCGTGAAAGTGGATTATCTTCACTAAAGCCAATCACTTTACCATTATCGTCAAAAAGCAATTCATTAGCATGAATATGATCTTCTTTTATTCCTAATTCCGTTACGATGGGAGTGATATACTCTTTAAATCCATTAGAGATTACAAATATTGTATCAGCATATTTTTCAAAGAAGTCCTTATTTCTCAGAAAAGAAGGGGAGACTTGCTTTTTTAATAATTCAATTAATGGCGGAAGGTGAGATTCCTTTGCTTCTAATAGCAACAATCTTTCCTTTAATGAATCACGAAATGAAATCTCACCATTCATTCCTAAATCG
>QNXU01000271.1 GCA_003973485.1 Bacteroidota bacterium
ACAATACTAAAATAAATACAATTCTTAATTAAGTTTGATAAAGTATAAATCACAATCAAATCATACATTAAATGCTTTAAAAGTGATTTATAACACACATTTGTATCGCCAAATAATATTTTGAAAAGTAAATATAGCTAAATTTTAACCCAAGTAATTAATTAAAGTAAAACTTAATTTAAAAGTCATTACATATTCATTTTAAATTAATTATAATCAATTATCAAAACATCACTTTAAATAAAATAACTACACCAAATAATCTATTGCGAGCTGAAAAAACCCAAAAATCTATTCGAAACACAAAACACCATTAAAAAATGATTCACACAATACAAATACAGATATAATACTATTAATTAAATTGGCAGATAAGTAGAAAAAACGAATTAAATAATCAACTAATTAATTCAGACAGGTACTCTTGAGAATATACATAAAAACATAAATTGTATTTATCCAACCTCCCCTACTTAAGAGGATTAGTTCTTAAAACTACAGGCTTTTGATTAAGTTTGTATGATAAAGTTTATCAACACAAAAAATGAAGAGGTTTAATAATATCAATCAATACAAGAAATTCTTTGAACGCTTAATTCAATTTGAAAGAAAATCCGAAATGGAATTTCACCTAAATGAGATTATGCTTTTATCGGGTCGAGAAAGAGAAGCTAAAGGAAGAGCATTATTAAATCTTTCTGGAAAAGATGCCGGAACTGGAATTGGCGGAGTTTACCTTGTCAAATTAATACGAGGATCTGGACTCCCAGATAATGAGATTTCCAATGGGGATATGGTCATCATTTCAAAAGAAAAACCTACAGGAAAAGAAGCACAAGCTACCGTTGTTAGCAAGACCAAAAGAAGTATTACTGTTGCTTATAATAAGACTCCTCCTTATTTAGTTTACGGTCGAAATTTAAGACTTGACCTCTATGCAAATGATATAACTTTTCAAAGAATGTTAGATGCATTAGAAAGTCTTGAAAAGCTCCCAAACTTACAAGATTTCATAAAATCTAATATTGAATTATTCCATGAAAATGAAAACTCAAAAACTAAGAAGTTGGATATTGAATTTTTAAATTCTAAACAACAGGAAATAATACATCAAGCACTCACCACAAATGATATTTTTCTAATACACGGCCCACCTGGAACTGGCAAAACTACTACATTATCTTATCTCATTAAATCTATAGTTGAAAGCGGTAATAAGGTATTAGTAACAGCTCCATCCAATACGGCTGTCGACAATATTTTAGAAAAACTCCACTCTTTAGAAATACCTTCTACCAGAATTGGAAATCCAGTTCGAATGGATGAAAGTTTACTCAATTTGAGTTTGGATGTGCAACTTCAAGATCAGCCTGAATACCAACAAGCCAATGGAATTTGGAATAAAATACAAGTATTAAAGAAAGAGCAAGAAGAGTATATTCCTGCTACAGGACAAAACAGAAGAGGCTTAAGCGATAGTAAAATAATACAATTAGCTAGCAGTAAAAAACCTTATAGAGGAATACAATCTAGCAAGCTTAGGAAGATGGCAAAATGGATAAATCTCCAACAAGAAATCAATACGAATTATGAAGAAGCTCAAGCTCTCCAAGAACAAGCAATTGAAAGTATATTAGAGAAAAGTCCAGTTATTTGCACGACCAACTCTTCGGCTGGAAGCGAGCTTTTGAAAGATATTATCTTTGATGTTGTATGCATAGATGAAGCTACTCAATCCACAGAACCAGAAGCTTTAATCCCTTTAGTTAAGGGTAGAAAGTGGGTGTTAGCTGGTGATCATCAGCAACTCCCTCCCACAGTGAAGTCAAAAGATGCGAGCGATTTAAGCATCAGTTTATTTGAAAGATTTCAAGCTGAATTACCCGAGAATAGAAGTAATATCTTAACTATTCAATATAGAATGCATCAGGAAATTATGCGTTTTTCCAATGAAACTTTTTATCAAAATAGATTAAAAGCTCATCCCAGAGTTTCAAACCACAGCTTAATAGATTTACCTGGTTTTGAACCATTCCCGTATGTCAATCCAGCTATCGAAGGGGTTGTCCAAGCCTCTCCTGCAGTAGTATTTATTCCATGTGAGGACGGAATTGAAGAACAATTAGCTGATAGTCATTCGTGGTTCAACATGAAAGAAATAGCTTTAACTAAAGAAATAACTGATGCTTTAATGTCTTCAAGATTATTCCCAGATGATATCGGGATAATTTCACCTTATGACCAACAAGTAAGTCGTTTAAAGTCTGCCTTAAGGGATTATCATATAGAAATCAAATCAATAGATGGATTTCAAGGTAGAGAAAAAGAAGTGATTATTATCAGCTTGGTTCGTTCCAATTCAGACGGAAATATTGGGTTTTTACATGATTATAGGCGTTTAAATGTTGCCCTCACCAGGGCTAAAAGAAAGTTAGTCATAATAGGCAACCCTTCTACACTACAATCTAACCCCATATATAAGTCTTTAATCGAAAATATTTTTAATCCATAGCCACATAATAAATATAGTGTAAATTAGAGATATGAATAATTCAATTTGTAGCAATAAATGAAAGTAAAACCTATACTATTTATATTATTATCACTTGGTTATAATTTTCTTGTCTCTGCTCAACAATTATCACCTAAAGAGGATAGCACCATAAATCATCTGACTAAATTAAGGTACAATTATCCTGATTCAACCTTATTGTTAGTAGAACATAGAATTCAAAATATTGAAAATGACAAAACAGTATTTTTTGCTGAATTATTATTCCTTAAATCCGCCATCCAATACATTCAAAGTGATTATTTAGAATCTAGAAATACTTATGAAAAGTTATATAAATTATCCGTTGAACTCAATAATGAAATAGGAATTGCAAGAGCACTCAATGGAAGTGGGTTAATTTACCTTGGCCGAGAATTATATACTGAAGCCATAGAAGAATTTAAAAAAGCCCTTGAAATAAACAGGAAAATTGGTAACCAACGGAATATTGCTACTAACCTCCTTAATATTGGCATTTGTTTTCAGGAACTCAATAAGCGAGAA
>QNXU01000393.1 GCA_003973485.1 Bacteroidota bacterium
ACACTGGAACTTCAACAGATGAAATATCCACAAATCCTTTTCCTAAGTTACCTTTACCAAATTGGCGTGTAGATTATAAAGGATTAACGAATATTAAGGCAATTAAAGACGTTTTCCCAAGTGTTAGTTTGAGCCATGCTTATGTCTCAACTTTGACCATCAATAATTATATTAATAATGCAGTATATAGCCAGGAAAGTGAATTAAATCTAAGTAATAATATTGAGCAATATCCTTTACCTACCTCGGTTTCTGATAGTGGTTTCTATCTACCTGTTTATACAATTGGCCAGGTGTTGATTTCGGAGCGTTTTTCTCCTTTAATTGGAGTTAGTTTAAGGAGTTCTGGAAGGTTAACTGCTAAATTTGAATATAAAAAAGAAAGAAATGTAGCTTTAAGTACTGAAACTTCACAAATAACGGATCAAAAAAGTAATGATATAGTTGTTGATATAGGATTTACTGATCCGAATTTTACGCTGCCTTTTAAAGTAAATGGAAGAACAGTTTCTTTGGATAATGATTTAACCATGCAATTGAGTATCACAGTTAGGGATACTGAGGTTGTCCAAAGAACCTTAGATGATGGAAGAAATGTTTTAGTGGACGGAACTATAAACTTCCAACTTCGGCCAACTGTAAATTATACGGTTAACGACCGATTGAATCTCAATTTCTACTACCAAAGAAATTTTAACGAACCAAGGGTTCAGAACTCCTTTCCTACCACAAATACGGCCTTTGGAGTACAAATTAGGTTCGGATTGCAATAATTATTTTCGCATCCAAAAAAAGAGTGTAATTTTGAGAAAATATTAAATAAGGGCTAATTATAAAATAGTAACAAATGAATATTCCTGCGAATTTAAAATACACTAAGGATCACGAATGGGTGAGGGTAGAAGGAGATGAAGCGTACATTGGCATTACAGATTTTGCTCAGCGCGAATTAGGTGATATCGTTTATGTTGAAGTTGAATCAATTGATGAAGAATTAGATGAGGGTGAGGTTTTTGGTACTGTAGAGGCAGTAAAAACAGTTTCTGATTTGTTTATGCCTGTTGGTGGAACAGTACTAGAATTTAATGAAGAACTGGAAGATGCTCCTGAATCAGTTAATGAAGATCCATACGAGAAGGGTTGGATGATTAAACTGAAGCTTTCTGACCCATCTTCTGTCGATAATTTATTATCTGCTGAAGATTACAAAGAGTTGATTGGAGAATAATTATGTTTCTCAGGTATAATCTGTTTGGGATTATCTGGTTTTTGCTCATTTTGCTGTTAGGCTTAACGCCTGGTGAATCAATGCCTCTAACCAATGTATGGGACTTTCTAAGTTTTGATAAAATAGCGCATTTTTTGGTTTTTGCCATACTTTGTTTTTTGTTAATACTTGGTTTTTCCAAACAATATACCTTTCTATTTTTTCGCTATAATGCTGTATTATTAGCCATTTCCATAAGCTTCGGCTATGGTATGGCAATTGAATTATTTCAAACCTTAATTCCGGACAGAGGCTTAGAATTTGCAGATATGTTAGCAAATTCACTTGGAGTTTTTGCAGGATGGTTTGTATTTTATTTGATTTATAAAATTTAATTGTATAAATAATCGAAAAGATTGTAAGGATAATTTGAATTTTATTCATTAAATAATAGTTTTACTATCTAAACGATGCTTTAATTATGGAACTTAAAAAGAATCCGAAAGCTGACATCAATAAAAAGTCTACTCTATTCCTTAATATAGGGCTAGTAGTGTCTATCTCATTGGTGTTTTTCGCTTTTGAATACAAATTTTATGATGAAGGGCCTGCCATGGATTTAGGTCAGGTGAATGATGACATGGAAGAAATCATGGAGATTCCGCCAACGGAGCAGCCACCTCCCCCACCACCAAAAGTGAAGCTTCCAGAAATCATCGAAATTCCGGATGAAGAAGAAATTGAAGAGGAAATTGAATTAGACTTGGATATGGACATGACGGAAGATGATGCCATTGAAGATATGGTGTTTGAAGAAGAAACTGAAGAGGAAGTGGATAAGGTTTTCCAAATTGTGGAGCAACAAGCTGAACCAGCAGGTGGAATTCAAGCTTTCTATGATTACGTTGCGACTGAATTATCTGATAAATATCCTCGTCAAGCTCAGCGTATGGGGATTGAAGGTGTTGTTTATGTTCAGTTCGTAATCGAGAAGGATGGATCATTAACAGATGTGACTGCCGTAAAAGGAATCGGTGGTGGATGTGATGAAGTTGCTGTTGAGGTAGTGAAAAATTCTCCTAAATGGACTCCTGGTAGACAAAGAGGTAGAGCAGTACGTTCTCAGAGGGTAATCCCTATTAGATTTGTATTGAACTAAAATTTAAAAGTATAAATAGTAGAAAAAAGCCGGTTTTACCGGCTTTTTTTATGGCTTTTACTTTTTTCATTCTTTGTATTAAATCTGTCACTTCAAATCTTTAATTTTGAAAAAGCAATAAAGTATCATAACAGTAGAATAATGGAAATAATAGCAGTAGTCATTGGTTTAGCAGTTGGTGTAGTACTTGCTTACTTTATTTTGAAAGCTCAATCTAGTGGTAGTAATGAAATAGAGCTTATCAAAGAAGAAAAGCAACAGATATTGACTGAATTGAGTGTTATAAAAAGTCAAAAGGAGAACTTGGCTACTGAATTAAAGAATGAAAAGGATGCTCATGCTCAAGAGAGAGAAAAGAATGTTCAATTGAACAGGCAATTATCGACAGTTGAATCAGATTATAAAAATCTTAAAATAAAATTAGATGAGCATAAATCAGAGTTAGCAGAACTCCAACAACAATTTAAGAATGAATTTAAAAATTTAGCTCAAGAAATTTTTGAAGAAAAAAGTAAGAAGTTTACCGATCAGAATAAAACCAATATTGGTGAATTGCTTAATCCTTTGAGGGAGAAAATAGATAAATTTGAAGAGAAAGTTGAGAAAAGTAATAAGGAAAATCTAATTTGGAACAGTGCATTAAAAGAACAAATCACATCCCTAAAGGAACTTAATCTTCAA
>QNXU01000266.1 GCA_003973485.1 Bacteroidota bacterium
TGTCAATGTCAGGGGGGTCAATTTAGGTCGCGCCAGTGGTGCCCAGCTCACTTCGGTTAAAAATCTTGCCACGGAGGATTTTGAAGACCCGGAATATAACTCAGCTTTGAACCGTTCATGGGCTCAGGGTCTGTACAAAATAGTTGACAATGGAACCCTGGTCAGCACTATGTCAGGCAAACATTATTCCTACTATGGACAGAAAGGGCTTCAGGACAAGATATTCCTGATGACGGCCTACCTGACCCAGTACAACAACCGTAATTCAGGTGTTATGTCCGTTCCGATTTCCAAATATAACATTCCCCAGTTTTGGGATTCACCGACACTTTTGAACTTGGGCAAGAAGAATGCACCTAAGTTATCACTGGATGCCCTAGTCTTCAATGACGCTTATGTTACTGATGTTCTCAATAAACAGGCGCAAGGGGTCGGTCCCTACCCCGGAAAATCACCGGGCCAGGTAGCGGCTATGTTCAACGATATCAAGAAAAGGGTCATTGAGGAGCACAAGGAGGAGTTTTATACGGATAGTGAGGTTGCTCTGACCCACAAATTGAACAAAATTTTGGATGGGTTTCTAAGTCCGAAAGGTTCCGGCAAATTAGGAGGTCTGGATGCGTTGGCCTATAACAATTATGTTTTGGACGGGAACGGTCCCAACAGGTTCTACCGACTCAATAATGGTGGATGGGTCTATCGTTCAAACTCCCCAAGAAAAGGGATCAACGGTGGTAATTCATTTTCAGAGCCGAGCCTGAACGATGATGGATACTATTATTACATCTACAATAAGGAACTCAATGGATGGCATGAGCTACTAATGCCTGCTGGTGGGGTCAGTACAACCAGTGACCCTTACTTGGCCCAGGCATTTTGGAAGGGGATGAAAGGGGTAGCTCGATATGCCCTTCCAATTGAGGATGCTGTGATTTTGATTAATGGAGAGGATTTTGATGGTAATGAAGCTAGTAGGGCGGAAGCGGGAATATTCCTAATTATTGGCAACGTACCGGGCGGAAAAATTCTTAAGCCCGCTTTCAAGGTTGTAAAAGGGGCAAAAGCTTTAAAAATAGTAACAAAACAAGGCGCCAAAACTTTTATAACCAACTTGGAAAAACTGGCCCCATTGTTTAGGGCCGGAAATAATAAATCATTCTTTTGGTCAGGAAAGACCAATGGTGTAGGCGGTGCTACAAGGGCATTGGAAATTGCAAAATCAAAAGGAGGAACTACACTTGAAGGATTGATTGATTCCAAGAATATTCAACTACCAAACTGGGATCTAGCTAATCCACAATCGCTTGAAGCTTGGAAGGAAGTATCAAAATTATATGCAAATGAAGCTGTTGGGGACGTCCGAGCTATCATAGGAAAGGATTTAAGACCAGGCAGCGTTTGGGAAACAGTTGAACTACCTGCCCTGAAGGCCAACAAAAATGTGACTAGGATATTTACCATAGACCCAGTAACTTTGAAGGAAACACTAATCTTTAAAAGATGAAAATAACTGGTACCAGATCATATATTATAGTTGAAACGGAGGGTAAGTCCTTAAAAATTGAAGGTGAGCTTACCACGACCCCGGCATTTTATGCCGACAAAGATTCAATTAAGAATTGGGAAAGTCCTCATGATGATATCCGAATATCCGAAGACGAAAAAATGTCCCTAATTAAAAAAATAGTGCAAGAGGGCAATAAGGAAGGGAATGTTAAGATCATTTTTGACTAATGAAGTGGTTTAGGTCCAATGCTAACTTTATCGTTGTTGAGGAGCCTGTTTGATGGGTTATAGCATATTTAGGGCTCTTCTTTTTAGGATTTTTAGAGATGGCGCGAACTAAACCGAGCTTAACCGACTGTTATTTGGAAAAATTGGTTTTCAATGAAGGTTTGCTTACCTCGATATCTTTATGACTTTAACTCCCTGTATGCATGATGTTATAGGCCAGGGATTTTTAGAAGCCTTTAAAGAAACAAGGGTTACTGGTTATGTGGTTAAAATTTTTTGTATATAGGAGAGCAAAATAAGTCATTGACATTGATCATATAACATTTGATAGATTCATTTATATAAATATTTGAGATGCCATATTACTACCATAGATTGATTTTGGTTGTGTCAATTGTCTTATTCCACAATATTTCCTGTAGTGCACAGATAGATGCCATTGAGCTCCCCAAAGGTTCTTCAAACTTGGATTTTGAATTGGATACGCCCCATTATTCTTTTTACGTCACCAAAAATGAGGAGCTCTACTTTGAAGATTTGAAGCTCAGTCAATGGAACCAGGTATCGAGCAAGATAGTGATGACCGAAATGGGGCCAACCGGAAAACGTGTTCAGCATATAATAATATATGCCGACAAAAGTATTTCACATCGGTTTGTCCAAAGGCTTCGGAGCGAAATAGCAAAGGTCTGGAGTGGATTCATTCACTATAAAGCTGGTGGTAGCAAAGATGATTTTGGGGTTTCTATTTTCATTGCAGGCTCGGAAAATGATGCGAATAGACTTGATGATGCTGGAGACTATTATTTCTCATCCAAATTCATCTATTCGACTACCAATGAAGAAGGTACCTTTGATGATATGCCATCAACACCCCCTTTGTTTCCCATACCTGCTATTTGGCAGAACAATTTTTCCCGTGACCTATACAGGTTGAGTGAAAAGCATATTGAACAAACCCTGGGGAGTATCAATTATCAATCAATTTCTGTCCTGTCCAACTCAAGGTTTGTAGTGGATAAGGTGAACTATAGTTTTGGGAATAGTGAGGTTTTGGAAAGGTTGGTCAAATCTTCAGATTTGTTTTTGGTGAAATTTGATGTCGATCTTAATTATAATGATTACTACAAAGCGTTGGATAGTATACAAGTCCTGCGGGTTTTTGCTCCTGAATCAATCCATGGTGTGCTTAAAAAACCATATGCTATTGAAGTAACCTATGAGTTGGAAAACGCTTTGATGGGTATAGGATTTGATTTCTTTAACCCCTAAACTTTTTAGTTTTCTATATAGAAGGTTCCCAAATGATATA
>QNXU01000413.1 GCA_003973485.1 Bacteroidota bacterium
CATTCGAACAGATGACTCGTACAGTAAATTGGCAAGTTCAAATTCTAAAATTTCATTACACGGTATTGAAATTCCCTCAAGTCTATTTCCAGAACAATGGAGAATGAAAAACAATCAAGTGAAAATAAATTGGCCATTTCCGCTGATAATCGTAATTGATGTTTGCGGTAATCGAGATTTAGACTTGAACTCTCCAAGAACAGAAATAATAATAAGTGAGAAATGGACGGATTTTGAAGAGCAATTAGCGCTTATTGTTTGTCAACATATTAAGGACTCCGTTGAAATAGAATATTGGAATAACCTATTTGAAATATTTAATAGATCAAACAGTAGCGAAAATTTCAAAAGAGCTCTAAATGAATTGAAATAAAACACGAAAGCACAACAACACCTATTCGAAATACCCTACGGGACACTGCGCATAGCCAAACACTTTGTACACAATTTAAAAAATGGACAAAATAGAAGCTCTAAAAAAATTACTCAATCATCTAAAGAACTATGCGTTAGTTACCATAGCGATTGAAGTAATCTGTACTGGATTAATCGGTCTGGGTGCCAGCAAGGTGACAGATTTTTTCTCAGCTTGGTCTCTGCTGATGATATTTAGTTCAATAATTCTTATCGTAATCCTATCATATAAATATTATTATCTAAAGGACTTCCCATCTACTTTGATTGATTCAATAAAAAATGATTTTCAGTCACAATCACTCGAAAGTGATTTTTCAAGAATTTCATTAATCAATGACTCCATAGCCAAATCACTTATTTCATTAAACGCTCAAACGTGCCAGTTGGAAGACCAAGCATCAGGATTGGAGCATCTTCATGATGAACCTGTGGAGAATAAGCTCTGCGACCAAGGATTGCAAAATGGGCTTATTAATCTAATTCAAAGTTTTTTAAAGAACCTTCACAATATTGTAGAGTCAGGACAGTCCAAATTCACTGTTGGTATTTACTTAGACTGGTACAATGAAATACCAAAGGAAGGCTCAGGTTCACTTGGTGAGTATTATAAAAGCGGAACGTTTATCCTTAAAGACGATTTGAATTTGGGTTCCGAAATTTCTTCAGAAATCTTTAATGCAGAAGGCTTAACAGGTGTTTCTCTAGAAATTCAAAGTTGGATTAAAGCTTGTTTTAACAATGGCAAGGCTCAATTTCATAATAAATTAAGAGAAAGAAATGACCTTTCTATTTACGCCAACAATATACCAGTAGTTTGTAGTGAAGATGATTCTTCAGGAGTTCTTTTTATAGTTGGCGATAAAATGGAAGATATTCCAAATGACTTTAACGAAGTGACAAGGATTCATAATAGAATAATTTCAAATTGGATAAACAAATACAACGATTGCATTAGACAAAGAATATTAAACGATGGACTTATTAAATAAAACTGTGTACAATCGAATGGATGGCTCCGTCATTAAATGACGGAGTGCACACTTCATCACACTGTGCCCATCAGTAGCCACCCTTAAAACCGAATGTTTCCATATATTTGAGAACAATACAATTTCCCCTACCAAAACAAACAACACTTCATGTCCGAAGAACAAAAGAAACTGCTGGAAACGCAATTATGGAACATTGCCAATGAGTTAAGAGGCAAAATGGATGCCGATGAGTTCAGGGATTATATTCTGGGCTTTATTTTCTACAAATACCTTTCCGAAAAACAATTCCTCTACGCCAACAAGTTGTTGGAAACAGAAACGGTGAAAGACTACCTAAAAGTTACCAATGCGGACGATCTGGAGGCCATAAGGGAAGAATCCCTATTGAAATTGGGGTACTACCTAAAACCGGATGAACTCTTTAGCTCCATTGCCAAAAAGGGCAATGCCAATACCGAAAACGAGAGCAATTTTATCCTGGCCGATCTGGATGCCATTTTAAACGGTATTGAGCAAAGCACCATGGGTACGGAAAGCGAGGACGATTTCAACAAACTTTTTGAAGATCTGGACCTCAACAGCACCAAACTGGGCAGAAGTACCGAAGCCCGAAACAGCCTTATCTCCAAAGTGCTGTTCCATTTGGATAAAATAGACTTTGCTCTGGAAGATGCCGAGGCGGATGTGCTCGGCGATGCCTACGAGTACCTTATAGGACAGTTCGCCGCAGGTGGAGGTAAGAAAGCAGGGGAGTTTTACACTCCTCATGAGGTTTCTCTACTAATGTCTGAAATCGTCGCCCACCATTTAAAAGATAAAAAAGAAATACAAATTTATGATCCAACCAGCGGGTCGGGTTCATTGCTTATTAATATCGGTAGTTGTAATGCAGAAAGAATGCCTTTTCAGCGAGGCAGTATTTATGCAATGAGCAAGTCTGCACTTCAGGGATTGGTTCAAGGGTTAGCGCGAGATCTTGGACCCCGTGGCATTACAATTAATAATGTCCAACCTGGTCCAATTGATACGGATATGAACCCTGATAAATCTGAGTTCGCAGATATGCTCAAACAGCAGTTCATTGCTATGCCTCGTTATGGCACAGTTGATGAAGTCGCTGCTATGGTCGCTTACCTTGCAGGACCAGAGGCCTCATATGTTACTGGAGCAAGTCTGACAATCGATGGTGGCTTTAATGCCTAACAATATAGTTAACCACGGTTTATAAACTGCTCATCGCCGAGGGGCTTCCTTCGGCGATGAACAATAAAACGCACGGATAATAGCTGTTTATTTGCTGACATTAAATTAAGTCGAATAAGGACTTTGATTTTGCTTACTCATCACCAATAACTTCACGAATACGTTGAGCGATATAGCCTACGTGTGTTTCCAGTGCGAAGTGACCAGTATCCAGTAACTCGACCACGGCATTGGGATTATCTCGCTTATAAGCCTCTGCACCAGGTGGGATAAAGAAAGGATCGTGTTTACCCCAGATAATCAGTGATGGAATTTGAGTGTCTCGGAAGAACTGCTGAAACTTGGGATAGATTTTCAGGTTATTTTGATAGTCAAGAAATAGGTCTAACTGAATCTCTTTATTGCCTTCACGTTCAAT
>QNXU01000152.1 GCA_003973485.1 Bacteroidota bacterium
ACGTGATCCCTCATGATTGCTAAAACTAAAATAAGAAATGGCAGTAAAAATCAGATTGGCCCGAAGAGGTCGAAAAAAAATGGCAATGTACGATGTAGTCGTAGCGGATGCCCGTGCACCACGTGATGGTCGCTTTATTGAAAAAATCGGTACTTATAACCCAAATACGCCTGTTGCAGCTATTGAGTTGGACAACGACAAGGCATTTCAGTGGTTAATGAATGGTGCCCAGCCAACCGATACGGTTCGTGCTATGTTATCATACCGAGGATTGCTTTACAAAAAGCATTTACAAATAGGTGTGATTAAAGGAGCAATGACTCAGGAAGAAGCGGATAAGAAATTAGAGGCTTGGATGAAGGATAAGCAATCTGCAATTGAAGGTAAAGAGAAATCTTTAGCTGATAAGGTGGCGGCTGAGAAGAAAGCAAGATTAGAAGCGGAAGCAAAAGTGAACGAAGCTAGAGCAGAAGCTATCAAGAAGCGTCAAGAAGAGGCGGAAGCAGAAGCGAAAGCTGCTGAAGCACCAGCTGAAGAGGAGACTCCTGCTGAGGAAGCATCAACTGAAGAGGCACCAAAGGCAGAGGGATCTACTGAAGAAGCACCTAAAGCAGACGCTTCTGAAGAAGAAAAGAAAGAAGATTAATATTCTTTTGTCATGAAGCTTGACCAATGCTTTCAGTTAGGTATGGTGTTAAAGCCTCATGGATTAAAAGGAGAATTATACATTTCTCTGGATACAGACTATCCAGAAGATTATCAAGAATTGGAATCAGTATTCCTGTTGCAAAACGGAAAACTGGTTCCTTTTTTTATTGAGCATATCCAACTTAAAAATAAAGAAGCTTTAGTAAAGTTTGAGGATGTTGAAGACAAAGAGGGTGCTTTAGCTTTAAGAGGATCTACTCTTCATTTACCTTTAACGGAGTTGCCAGAGTTAACTGGAAATCAATTTTATTTCCATGAAATTAGCGGTTTTCAAATCGAAGATACCGAAAAGGGTATGCTTGGAGTGGTTAAGGAGGTGTTTGAAGCAGGGCATCAAGATTTAATCGGGATGGATTATAAGGGTAAGGAAGTGCTTATTCCAATTAATGATGATGTGATTTTGAATGTGGATAGAGAAAACTCCTTACTAAAGGTAAGTCTGCCTGAAGGCTTGTTGGAATTGTATATGGAAGAGGAGGAGAAGCCTGATGAGAATTGATATTATCACATGTTTGCCAAAGTTGTTAGAAGGGCCATTTTCTGATAGTATTTTAAAGCGTGCTCAGGAAAAGAAATTAGTTGAAATCCATGTTCATGATTTAAGAGCTTATTCAACTCATAAACAAAGAAGTATTGATGATTATGCCTACGGTGGTGGTGCAGGAATGGTCTTGCAAATTGAACCAATTGCAGCGGCTATAGAAGATTTGAAATCTAAACGGACTTACGATGAAGTGATTTATATGAGTCCAGATGGAGAACAATTTACCCAAACTTTAGCAAATCAACTAGCGCTTAAGGGGAATCTATTGATCTTATGTGGGCATTATAAAGGGGTTGATGAAAGAGTTCGACAACATTATATAACCAAAGAAATAAGTATTGGTGATTATGTGATATCAGGTGGGGAATTAGCTGCTGCTGTAGTAACAGATGCAATAGTGAGATTATTGCCCGGTGTTTTGTCAGATGAAACTTCAGCTTTAACAGACTCTTATCAGGATGGATTATTAGCACCACCTGTTTATAGCCGGCCAGCTGATTTCAAAGGCTTGAAAGTACCTGATGTGCTATTATCGGGACATGCGGCTAATATTGAGAAGTGGCGATTTGAACAGGCTGTGAAAAGAACAGAGCAGAGAAGGCCAGATTTATTGAAAAAAGAATAAAAAAATATAGTTTAGGGATGCAAAGAATAAAATTATCCTTATATTTGCACTCCATTTTTCGGGCAAGTACCGAAACCATTATCGGAAAAAAGAAAGAGCCATGAGCGATTTGATCAAAGAAATTGAAAAAGAATATCACGAAGCAGTAAGTAAATTTCCTGATTTTAAGGCAGGTGATACTGTGAACGTACACGTGAAAATTAAAGAAGGAAACAAAGAACGTATTCAGCAATACCAAGGTGCTGTAATACAAAAAAGAGGTTCTGGTAATTCTGTTACTTTTACAGTTAGAAAAGTTTCAAGTGGAATTGCTGTTGAAAGAATATTTCCTTTGATTTCTCCAGCTATCGATAAAATTGAAGTAGTGAGAAAAGGTTCTGTTAGAAGAGCTAAATTATACTACTTAAGAGGTAGAAAAGGAAAATCTGCAAGAATTAAAGAAAAAATCTAATTGTTTAGATTCTAAAAACATTCAAGGCGATTATGGAAACATAGTCGCCTTTTTTTATTTAAGTGAGTTTAGATTTAACCCGATAAAATGAATTAATTCTTAGATTTATTCTATTTTTACGTTCATGTTTTCCAAGTTTTACCAATATATTAGGGCTTTTAGTTTAGATGTAGTTGCAGGTGCTGTCATTAGTGCCCGGTGGATTGGTAATTATTTTAATGCAGATATCCCTTCATCCGCAATTTTGGCTTTAGGCTTGACCGTATGGCTGATTTATACAATTGATCATCTTCTGGATGCAAGAAAAATAAAGTCCCAAGATGCTTTATTTAGGCATATTTTTCATTATAAAAATGGGCCTTATATTTTTGGTTTAATAGCTATTGTATCTATGGTTTTAATTTTTTTGTTGCAAAACTTAAAACCTTATTTAATCGGTTATGGACTCGCATTAGGTTTTTCTGTTTTTTGTTACCTGGTTTTTATCCATTTTATTCGGAAAAAGGTCTATTGGGGTAAAGAATGGTTTATTGCCTTAGTTTATGCAGCAGGAATTTGTTTACCCACCTTTGCCTACATTCAAAATATCCCCCCAATTCTTATTTACTTCTGGGTTCAATTGTTTATTCTGGCAAGTATCAATCTTATTTTATTTAATATGATTGAATATAAGATTGATAAGAAAATGGGTTTTAAT
>QNXU01000227.1 GCA_003973485.1 Bacteroidota bacterium
CAGAGGAATGTTAATGACATAGTAATTAATTCTTTCATTTTAAATGTAGAAGAGATTGAATTGGAAGTTGACGATGATGATGCAACTGAAGGACCTAAAGTTAGTGACATTGAACTAGAGGGTCCATTTGTAGTAGATTTGATTGAAGATAGCAGCGGAATTGAACAAACATTAGCTGAGGTAAATTTACCTGAAGGTAATTATGACGAAATAGAATTCTCAATTAATGAGAGTGAAGATAGTGAGAGTGAAATATTTGAAAAATCAATTTTCATATCCGGAACAATTAACGGATCTCCTTTTGAATTCTGGCATAATGAAGATTTAGAATTCGAAATCGAATTTGAAAACGGAATGTTGACTTTAGAGGAAGCTACTGCGACTTTAATCAATCTTCAATTCGACTTAAACAATCTATTGACTTTAATTGATTTAAGCATCGCTACTGATGGAAATGAAAATGGCGTTATTGAAATCAATCCTTCAAGTGAAGATGGAAATAGTGACTTAGCAGATTCAATTATTGATGCTTTTGATGAGGTAATTGATGCTTTTGAAGATTCATTTGATGATGAAGATGAAGATGATGAAAACGAGGAGGATTAATTCCCATTTCAATTACTAAGTAAAAAGGCTGTCTCATTTTGATATTGAGACAGCCTTTCTTTTTGTGTTTTATTTAAAAATAATAAGAATAGTATCCTTTTATGCCTTTTTTATTAACTCCTTGCACCACTACCTTGCCTTTTATTGACTCTAAAATCTCAGATAGTTCTTTAGGATTACTTACTTCTTTGCCATTAATTGCTGTAATAATAAATCCTTCGTCAATATTTAATCGCTTAAAAAAGCCGTTTTTAACATCCACTACTCTCACTCCACTGGCAATATCTAATAAATTCTTCTCTACCATAGGGACACTTTCAAATTCAACACCTAAAGATTTAGAAAAATAAATATCTCTCTTTAGTAATTCAGTTGTATTTTCACTATTGGTTAGTATCAGTTCTTTCTGAATGGCTTCCCCTTTTCTGTCGATTGTCAAATACAATTTATCCCCTGGAGACATCATGCTTAACTTTTCTTCAAATTCTGCATGAGTAGAAACATCTTCACCATTAAATTCACGAATTATATCGCCCTTTTGGAGATTTACTTTATCGGCTGCTCCTTTTTCCTGAATGTAGCTTACTACTACACCGTCTAAATCTTCAGTACCTAATTTATCTGCAATTTCAGGTGTAAGACTTGATACCTCTGCTCCTAAAAAAGCTTTTTGAACCATGCCATATTCAATTATATCTGAAGCGATTTTTTTTGCAATATCAATAGGAACTGCGAATCCATAACCAGCATAAGAGCCTGTTTTTGACAAAATAGCAGTATTAATACCTACTAGTTCTCCTTGAGGATTAACCAATGCACCGCCACTGTTACCTGGGTTAATAGCTGCATCTGTTTGAATAAAAGATTCTATCGGGAAATTACTTTTCAAAATATTTAATTCTCTTCCTTTGGCACTTACAATTCCTGCAGTTACAGTTGAAGTCAAGTTAAAAGGATTTCCTACTGCCAAAACCCATGAACCAACTTCTAAATCTTTAGAAGAACCCAATTTTATGGCTGGTAAATTGGATTCCTCTATTTTTAATACTGCCAGATCAGTAGAAGGATCACTCCCTACTAATTTGGCTTTGTAGGTTTTCTTTTTCCTTACTACTTCAATTTCATCTGCACCTTCAATCACATGATTATTGGTAATGATATAGCCATCCGATTTAAAAATGACTCCAGAACCTGAGCCCACTTGTTGCATACTTCCACTTCCACCAAGCCACAAATCCAACCAAGAGCTTCTGCCATAGGCCTCTGAAACAGTTTTGATATATACTACACTTTCACGACTGTTTTTAGAAGCCTCCACAAAATCAATATCTGGAATTGAGCCTAATGATTTAGTATTGTTTTCGGCTTTATCATATAGAACATTACTTATTGGTGCTTGCATTGGAGCCTCCTCAGCTTTTCCGTTCGGATTATTATCAGTCAATTGGTAGATTAACAATGCTCCAATCACTCCACCTAAAAATGCACTAATTGTAGTTTTCAAATACTGATTCATACTTCTATCTTTTAATCAAATATCTATTTAATGAGATTTCACAACATTTATTGTGCCGATTTTTTCTACGGAAAAGAAAATAATTCTGTTTAAAATTCAATCAATAAAAAAGGCAGCCCGTTTGGACTGCCATTACCCAGCATATATTGTTAACCTAAACCGGGTATTATCCTCCTGCCCTGTTCAATTCTTCCAAATTAGTATTGCGCTGACGGGCCTGAAATTCTTCGCCTTTACTAAATCTATATCTCAGTGAGAACCCAACACTTTGCTGTCCAAAGTATTGACTAATCTCATTGATATTGCCATTGAAGTTTGAACTTCCTTCAAATCTTCTTGTTCTAAAGATATCAGTGATATTTAATGAAGCATCAAGTTTTTTATCTAAGAAGCTTTTCTTTATGGCAAAGTCAACTCCCCACTGTTCACCAATTGCATATAATCCCCAAACAGTATTTGATCTGTAATCGGCATTAAGCTCCAATTTAAAGTCATTTGGTAACATGAAAGTGTTGCCTGCTCTTGCAAATGCTGAAGTTGCATTATTTTCAACCTGATTTCCATTTAAAAAGGTTGTGAATTCCTGATGAAAAACTGATAAATTTCCATTAACCGACCACCATTTAAAAGGCTGAAATGGTATTACAGCAGTAGCACTATAATTTACTTGGTCGTCAATATTCTCCTGAATAAAAACTGTTGTTCCATCCTCTGGATTTTGTGTAGGAACCTCCGCTATGAAATCACTAGTTAAACCATAATTCAACACTAAATTGTATTGCCCTAAGATCGTTTGTGTGACTGACATGGAATGCGTTAACTGCGGCTTCAAATAAGGATTACCCTGTGCCCAAGTATAGGGGTCTAAATACATCACAAAAGGATTCAA
>QNXU01000456.1 GCA_003973485.1 Bacteroidota bacterium
ATATATAGGTTTTCCCTTACTCATTGAAATGTTTTCGCTCTTTATGTTCTCCTTTTTTCCCAATATTAAAGCTTTCAACCGGACGATGATAGCCCATTACTCTGGTATAGACCAGGCATTTTGTTCGCAATTCATTATTTCGCTCTAATTTCGTTGCTGTTTTTACTTGTGCTTCCATTTTATTTCTGTTTAAGGTTTAAACTATAATTCAATTTCTTCTACTTCTAATTGCTCTTTCAAAATATCATCACATTTAGGGCAATATTCATGTTCGCCTGTTAAGTAGCCGTGCGTAGGACAAATACTGAAAACAGGAGTGACTGTGATGTATGGCAATTTGAAATTGGTCATCACTTTTTTGACCAAATTTCTACAAGCTTCTGCCGAGCTTATTTTTTCCCGCATATATAAATGTAAGACTGTTCCTCCCGTGTACATACATTGCAAGTCATCCTGTAGCATCAAGGCTTCAAAAGGATCATCTGTGTGGCTAGCTGGTATTTGAGAGCTATTGGTATAATAAATATTCTCCTCCATTCCGGCTTGCAGGATTTCAGGGAAACGCTTTTTATCTTCTTTGGCAAATCGGTAAGTAGTGCCTTCAGCAGGAGTAGCTTCCAGATTATATAAATTACCGGTTTCTTCCTGATACTTTTTCATTCTAGTCCGGATGTATTCCAGAATTTCAGAAGATAATTTCGTGCCCTGATGAGAAGTGATGTCATATTCATCATCAGTGAAATTCCTAATCATCTCATTCATGCCGTTCACCCCTATAGTAGAAAAATGATTTCTGAAATGAGTCAAATATCGTTTTGTATAGGGATACAAGCCCCTATCATACATCTCCTGAATGAATTTTCTTTTCTTCTCTAAAGTGGATTTGGCTATGTCCAGTAAAAAGTCAAGCCTTTCGTAAAAAGCAGATTCATTTCCTTTGTATAAATAGCCCAGCCTAGCCATATTGATGGTGACCACGCCTATGCTTCCGGTCATTTCCGCACTTCCAAACAAACCATTTCCTCTTTTTAGCAATTCTCTTAAATCCAATTGCAAACGGCAGCACATACTTCTTACGGCATTGGGTTTGTAGGCTAATGGATTCTCAATTTTATTGCCGTCTTCATCATAGGTATATTGACTCCCAATGAAATTCTGGAAATAGGAGGATCCAATTTTAGCAGTATTCTCAAAGAGTATATCAGTGTTCTTTCCATGCCAGTCAAAATCCTCGGTGATATTTACGGTAGGAATAGGAAAGGTAAAAGGCTGTCCATTGGCATCCCCTTCTGTCATAACCGTATAATAAGCCTTATTGATCAGATCCATTTCTTCTTTGAAATGTTGATAAGTGAGCTCTTCCATTGTCCTAGCTCCTCTTTCTTTGGCTTTTTGCTTCAAAGCTTCATCTTGGATATTGGAGAAAAGATGCTGATCTTTTTTGGTTGGAATTTGTTCTCGCAAATCTTCAGGAACTACCCAATCCAATGTGATATTGGTAAAAGGAGACTGTCCCCAACGGGCAGGAACATTCAAATTATACACAAAACTACGGATGCCTTTTAAAACTTCTTCGTAGGTCAGTTGATCTTTGAAAACGTATGGTGCAAGATAAGTGTCGAAAGAACTGAAAGCCTGGGCACCTGCCCACTCGCTTTGGAGAATACCTAAAAAATTAGCCATTTGACCAAGCGCTTCTCGAAAATGACTGGGTGGTTTGCTTTCGACCCGAGCTCTAACGCCATTGAAGCCTTCATTTAATAAAACCCTTAAACTCCAACCGGCACAATAGCCTGTTAAGCAATCCAAATCATGAATATGAATATCGCCATTACGGTGGGCATAGCCTTCTTCCTTATTATAAACTTTATCAAGCCAGTAATTAGCAATCACTTTTCCTGCTACATTATTAACCAAGCCGGCATTTGAATAAGAAGTATTCGCATTGGCATTAATGCGCCAATCATCTTTCCCGATGTATTCCTCAATGGTTTGAGTGCTATCCACCCAAGTGGTATCATGCTTTATGCCTTTCTTTTGATTTCTTTGAAGTTTGCGAGTGTGCCTGTAAAGCATAAAAGAACGCATCACTTTAAAATAGTGATAATGGTAAAGCTGCAATTCAATAATGTCTTGTATTTCTTCTACTGCCCAAGTAGTTTTTTCTTCCAACCTTTCCAAGACACTTTTTAAGATAATAACATCATATTCAACTCCTACACTTTTGAATCCTCTTTTGATAGCATCTTCAATTTTATAATGCTTGAGAGGCTGGTACTCCCCGTTTCTTTTGATTACATAATTTTCCATATTGATTAGTTTTTTCTCACGCCATTATTACAGGATAATTATATCCGAATATAAGATTATTATTACCTGAATTCAAAGGATATTAAGGTCTTTATTTATCCACAAAATAGCTTATAAGGCAAGCAGTTTTGAGAATAAAAGACTCTTTTACCTCTATTAATCAGCTATTTACAAACGCTTGCTTCACCTGCTTCATTAATGAAAATAAGCAAGCAAAAGATTGAAGCAAAACAGTTATCCACACTGTCAAAAAATGGTTTTGCAATTTTTCTAACTATTTATGTCCTCCTTATGAAAATCAAAAGCTAAATATTTCGGATAAATATATCTTTTATTAAATCATATTGATAACTTTGAAGATATATTCAGATTTTATGATTAGCATCACCAAAGAATTCAGTTTTGAAACGGCTCATCGCATTAGCAATCATCCAGCCTCATGTAAACATATTCATGGTCACTCCTATCGATTATTTGTCACGGTTTCCGCAGACGAAATTCAAGAAAATGACATGATCATTGATTTTAAAGAATTGAAGCAGATCATCAATGAGAAGGTGATTAAAACTTTCGATCACGCCTTGGTTTTAAAACGTAATGATGAAAACACCAAATTAGCACAGAACATTGATAGCAATATCTTTTGGATGGAATTTGAGCCCACGGTCGAACGATTGTTAGATTATATCAGAAAACA
>QNXU01000402.1 GCA_003973485.1 Bacteroidota bacterium
CTCTTTTAGCTTCAATTACACCAACCGGTTTGCGATTGACAAATAGCACATAATCAGCGGAGCCAATATCAGTTTGATATTCCCTAACCGCTATTCCTAATCCTGCCGATAAGTTTACTTTGGATTTATCTTGCACCAACCACCCAGCATCCATCAGCATTTGATCAATGCGGTCTCTGGCAATTTGCTCAGGGTTTTGGTTGGCTGTTGCAGTCATTTATGGATTAAATTGATATAATAATGACTTAAATTAAGGTAAAAATTTTTAGAATCACATAAGATGACCGTATTATTCGATGAATCTGATGAAGATTTTGACATTAGTCAAATTTGATACCTTAAGATCATCAGTCATATTATTCCTTAAGTAGAAAGCTATGCAGCAAAAAATTCTATTAAATTATCAACTAATTTATTCTGTACTTTCTCGTACATTTCCTGATCCTCCGGTTTTGTTGATTTAAGACCTCTTGGATGTCTTATTCTCCAATGCCTACTGTACTCTACCAAGTATTGAACTGGCCAAACGCCTCCATTTGCACTCATTTTTAAAATGATTTGTTCTAAAAACTCTTCCTTCTCAATGTATTCAACATCTTCAAAAACCAAAGTTGAGATATATTTACCATCTGAGGAATCGACTTCTAACAAGAAAAATGGATCAGGATCCGTTACTTCAATAATTAAAATTTTTCGTTTCTGTCCATTCATGTTAGAAAATACAAGGTGTTCAGGAACATCTCTTATGACATACTCGAAAGATAGACCAAAGCCATTTGCAGTAATTTCAAAAGCCTTACAAAAGGTGAATAATCCATTAGGGATTTTAGAGTAATCAAACTCTTTAAACTTCAAGTTTGATTCAAGCTTGGCTTTAATATTGTTAACATCAAATGATTTTCCTCCAAAACTAAATCTCAATTCTTTATTAGGAATGTCTTTATTGTATGTATTTGATTTCCTTATCTTCCTATTATTACTTGTGCTTCTTTTATAAACAATTTCTGGTCGTTTTTTCACAAAGTTATTACCAATACTTATAGGTATTTTAGAACTTCTTTTTTGCTGATTATGACCTTTTTGACTTATATCTGGGACGATAGGGAATTCCTTTTCCAATGGGTTTTTCTTTTTATCAGAAGCATCTTTGGTAGATTGAGTCTCGGTCAATTCGGGGATAATTACTTTTATTACTTCAAATAGTAATGTCTCATTTATGTCAATATCATTTATTTGAAGCACTAAATTGAAATTTGTGTATTTTTTAACGCACACATTCATCTTTACTTCTTTTAGATTTAATTGGCTGAACGAAAAGTCTCTTTTTGATATATTTGGATTGAATTTAATATCATCCCAATATTTTTTTATTGGTTTACAAAATAGAAGGTAAGCAACATTGAAAATAAAGGTTTGATTTTTCAATAAATTTTTAGGAAGAAATTCATTGAACTGCAATATTAATTTTTTTTTAGAATCCTCTTTTATTATTTCGCGGTGATCCAAGGCAATGTCTAAAAATTCATTTTTAAAAATGAACGAACCTATTTCACTGGTGATAAATAGTAATACCCGAAATAGATCGTAACAAAAGAAAACATAATATTCCCCATTATGCTCTATTCGATATATCATTGATTCATCATATAATATTCTAGGATTATAAAAATCAAAATCTCCAGTCTTTAAATCCTTGAAATTAATACAATCACCTTTTCCAAAATGTTGAAAATGTAAATCTGCTTTTGGTAAGGCATTAGGGTTCAATTGTTCAAAATTTTCAATTTCCCCTCCAATTAAAATGTTAGGCGTCCTGTCAACTGGAAAGTATTCTTTTTGATAATAAGGCTTTATGCCTATTTTTTTAACTTCGGTTTCCAACTGCCATTGATGATCTGAAAAGACTGCATTTGGTACTGAGATAACTTCAAATGCCATAATTATGCAGTTTTAATTAATGCTTGTCTTGATAATTCAAAAGTCCCATTTACAATCCCTTTAGTAATTTGAATTAATTCATAGTTAAGGTACTCTTTTCTTATGCCTGCTTTTCTTAAGAGTGTCCAGTAGGTAATTTCTGCTTTTTCGTCTTTCATTTCTAAAGCAGATATAACAAGTCTTTTTTTTCTATGAAAATACTTCGACTCATGAGTTTTAGATAAGTATTCTTCACAATTTTTAAGCTTCTCTTGATTGTTATAAAACATTTTTTCTTTTTTCACCATTATGAGAAGTAAGCTTTTTGTAATCCTTTTTTTTGGATTTTCTTTCAGAGCATTTGATCTTGCTATCCTTAATTCTTCGAGAATTTCAAGATCCCTTGCTTTCCAATTAATCCTTAATTTCGAATTTGGCTTAGATTTATGGTATTGCTGTTTTTGTAACCATTCTTTACAATTCCGATATAAAAATGCAAATAGGGCAGGCTTCTTTTTTCTTAGTTCAGTAATACCAGATTTTGGATTTTTCCTAATATGTTGTTGCCAAATTTCCTGCTTCTCCTTCAATTCAGTTTTAGGTGTGGAATCGCCTACTACTTTAATTGATTTAAATTTATTGATCGTCTTGGAGTCACATCCTAACATTCGGGCAATAGCTCTTATACTCATTTTTTTCTCTACCAAAAGTTGATTTAGTTTAGAATGCCATACGGAGCCATATTCTTTTATTCTAACAAAATATTTATGCTGACTAGCTATATAACTATGAGTATATTTATGTCCGCAATTACATTCAACCAAAGTAATTTGCCGTTTGGATTTATGGTCAATGTGTCTTGAAAATGTAGTTTGGATTGACTGATTGTAATGCTCACACACTTTATTTAAACAAGGGTAATTTATATTTTCGATTTCATTGATTTCCAGGCTTCCATTTTTTGTTTCTAAATATTTGAAAAAATTATGAATTAAAATATGTCGAGAGGGGTCGAAGCCCTTTCTGTGTTTTCTAAATATTCCTTTTAACCAACAAGAAGGGTTATCCAAATTTACTG
>QNXU01000216.1 GCA_003973485.1 Bacteroidota bacterium
AATAAACAGAACCAATGCTTTGGCCGTGTTTTCGGACATGGCAATTCCAATGTTTTTAAAAAGAAAGTTTCATGAAAGCCTCGAAACTTTTGATGAAATTGTTTACAAAACAAGAGAAATAGTCAGGCCAGATAGGTCTGAACCTAGACAAAAAAAACCAAAAAAGCCTTATTCAATGAATTACAAGAGATTATAA
This sequence comes from Bacteroidota bacterium, assembly GCA_003973485.1. Lineage (GTDB taxonomy): Bacteria > Bacteroidota > Bacteroidia > Cytophagales > Cyclobacteriaceae > Marivirga. The sequence continues at coordinate 197 of QNXU01000216.1, forward strand.
CCTTAACTAAACGACATTGAATCATATATCTATACTAATAAAATTTAATTATTTTACTACTTTCTTATTTATTAGGCAAAATATAACACCCCATTCACAATAGATTAAGGGAAATTATATTTCTATTTAAACTAATCTTTACCCAAAGAGTTAATACTATAAGGTCGTTCATACGTCAAATAGTAATCCTTAATTAAGGAAATTAGCTTTTTACTCCCTTTTTGAAGCAGATTTTATTAGTTTAAAGTTTCTATGGAAAATTATCTTAATCGCTACCAAGAAATCAGGAAAACCACTGAAAGCATTTGTGAACCTTTGGAAACAGAGGATTATGTTGCTCAGCCTATATCGGATGTAAGCCCGCCCAAATGGCATTTGGCACATACCACCTGGTTTTTCGAGACCTTTTTACTAAAAGAGTTTTCTAAAAATTATAGAGAATTCCACCCTCAATATGCCTTTCTTTTCAACAGTTATTATGTGGGTGCAGGAGAAAGAATGTTACGCCCCAATAGAGGAAACATGACTCGACCTACGGTTGAGGAGATTTATCAATACAGAAAATATGTGGATGTAGCCGTTGGGGAATTACTATCTCATATCATTACAGATGAGATGAAAAATATTCTGGAAATTGGTTTTAACCACGAACAACAACATCAGGAATTACTTTTCTACGACATCAAATATATTTTAGGACACAATCCACTTTTCCCGGCTTACGACAAGGGTTTTGAAGAATATTTCACAGAAGATTGGGAGCACGATTGGGTACACATCAATAAAGGGAATTATAAAATTGGTTTTGAAGGAAAAGGATTTTCATTTGACAATGAACATAACTACCATGAAGTGCATTTGGAAGGGGCAAAAATCAGCAACAAATTAGTCACCAATGGAGAATATGCTGAATTCATTGAAGCCAAAGGCTATGAAAATCATGAATTTTGGCATTCAGATGCCAGAGCTTGGTTGGAAGAAACTGGAATTTCCTCTCCCTTATACTGGCATAAAATGGATGGAAAATGGCATTATTATACTTTAGCAGGTTTAAAACCGATCAATAAAGATGCTCCTCTAATGCATATCAGCTTTTATGAAGCTTATGCTTTCGCAGAATGGAAAGGTATGCGTTTACCTACTGAGTTTGAGTGGGAATCAGCTGCCAATTTATTCGATTGGGGAAAAAGATGGGAGCATACTGCAAGTGCATATCTTCCCTATCCGGGCTATAAAAAACCAGCAGGCGCTATTGGAGAATACAATGGCAAATTTATGGTGAATCAAATGGTGATGCGAGGTTCTTCACGCGCCACTTCATTAAATCATTCAAGAAAAACATATAGGAACTTCTTTCATCCGCATTTGCAGTGGCACTTTAGTGGGATAAGATTAGCACAAGATTTATGACAACAAACACAACCGAAAAACTCAACTTTTCAGTGGCAGATGCCGTGAAGGAAGGACTTACACAAAAAGAAAAATCACTGCCAAGCTGGTTGTTTTATGATACCGAAGGTGACCGCCTTTTTCAAGAAATCATGAATATGCCGGAATATTATCTCACCAATTGCGAGTATAATATTTTCCAGAAACATAAAGATGATATCTTATCCATTATTTCTGCAGACGCAGTGGGTTTCAATCTGATAGAATTTGGTGCTGGTGATGGTATGAAAACAGAAATCATATTAAAGCATTTTGTGAAACAGAATGCTACTTTCAATTATAAGCCAGTAGATATTTCTGAAAATGTACTGAATTTACTGCAGGACAGGATGCAAAAATCCATTCCTGATTTGGATATAGAACCCATCAATAAGGAGTACTTTTCTGCCTTAGATGCTTTAAATGAAGCCAGAAAAAACCCTATGGTAGTACTTTTTATGGGCGGGAATATTGGAAATTTCGAAATTGAGGATGCACAATCATTTGTAAATCAAATTGCTAATAAATTGAGAACTGGTGATCAAATCATTATGGGATTTGATATGAAGAAAGATCCTGAAATGATTTTAAGTGCATACAATGACGCCCAAGGTATCACGCGCCAATTCAATATGAATCTGTTGACAAGATTGAACAATGAACTGGAAGCCGATTTTGATTTGGAGCAATTCAAACATTACCCATCTTATGATCCGCAGACGGGAACTACCAAGAGTTTTTTAATTTCTAAGAAAAAGCAAACTGTTGAATTAAAAGCCATCGACACCACCATCCATTTCAAAGCATGGGAGCATATTCATGTGGAAGTATCCCAAAAATTCGATGAAGATATGATTGAAAATATGGCTAAAGCAGCAGGTTTGACCGTTGAAAAATATTTTTATGATGAAAAGGAATATTTTGCGGATGTGGTGATGAGGAAATAGTTAAACCCCTCAAGTTTTCGCTGGTCTTAGCTTCTCGCTGAGACCTTGCAAGCTAAGCACAAGCGGACGCTTGCGCTATTGCAGCCTGATTCATTTTAAAAACTATTTCAAGCGTCCGCTTGGAACATTAGCATTTTCCTTTAAGTCTTAGTGATACGCTAAGACTAGTTGGTAAAACAAGATATAATCTTCGTTTAGAGAAAATCCTTTTATTTTCTTTTGACTCTTTTCCCAATGAATTCGGGATAAATCGTGGTTAAATCCCAGCCTTTAGCTGTCCTTATATTTATCTTATTTTCTTTGCGCCTTGGCGACTCGTATGTTCACAATTGTTAAAAATAATAAGTATTTTTAATAAAGCAATTAGGCAAAGTGAGAGCAGTATTTGCGACTAAACAAGCCAAGAGCTATGT
>QNXU01000299.1 GCA_003973485.1 Bacteroidota bacterium
CTTAAATGGGGTTCTTTGAAAATTATTAAGAATTCAATTCGAGCAAGTTTAGATTAGTCAACCTTCATACGAGAACTTAATTTGAATGTAGAAAATAGATGTATTGCTATTTAGTAGTAAAAGAACTAACACGACCACTTCCGAGGAACTCGGAAAAGCGGGATGGAGGAAAGTTTAGCGGGCCAGCGAGGGCATGGAGGGATGAAGCTTTAAACTTTCTTGAATTTTTGTTTCTTTTTGTTCAAGCAAAAAGATAGGAAGGGAAACTTGATATTCAATGATTTTAAACAAAGCAAAAATATCTGCTCTTTAAGTACTTTAAACTTTAATAACTATGGAAAAACCTCAATATATTTTATCCCTCGACCAGGGAACCACAAGCTCTAGAGCTATTTTATTCAATGAAAAAGCCGAAATAGTGGCGGTAGCCCAAAAAGAATTTGAACAGTTCTTCCCGCAATCGGGCTGGGTAGAACATGATGCCAATGAAATTTGGACTTCACAAGCCTCGGTGGCTACTGAAGCCATCACGAAAGCCAATATTACACCCACTCAAATTGCAGGAATCGGGATAACCAATCAAAGAGAAACGACCATAGTTTGGGATAGAAAAACCGGGAAGCCTATTCATAAAGCCATTGTTTGGCAGGATAGACGAACTGCTAATTATTGCAATGAACTCAAAAAGAAGGGGTTATCCGAAAAAATAAATAATAAAACAGGCTTAATCATAGATGCCTATTTTTCTGCCACAAAAATTAAATGGATTTTAGATAATGTAGAAGGAGCAAGGACAAAAGCCGAAAATGGAGAATTATGTTTCGGTACCGTAGATAGCTGGCTGGTTTATAAACTGACTTCTGGAAAACACCATTTCACTGATATTACCAATGCCAGCCGAACCATGATTTTCAATATCCACGAGAAAAAATGGGATAAAGAATTGCTAGATTTATTTGAGATCCCTGAATCCATGCTGCCTGAAGTAAAGTCAAGTAGCGAAGTTTATTGCACCACGGCTGGCGATTTATTTTCTCATAAAATCCCTATTGCAGGCATAGCAGGAGACCAACAAGCCGCACTTTTCGGACAACTCTGCTCTGAAAAAGGAATGGCAAAAACTACTTATGGAACGGGCTGCTTTTTGGTGATGAATACAGGAGATGAGCCCGTTAAATCCAACAATAAATTATTAACCACCGTGGCTTGGCAAATAGGGGATAAGGTTCAATATGCTTTAGAAGGCAGTGTTTTTATAGGAGGTGCAGCAATTCAATGGCTACGAGATGGATTGGAGCTTTTCCGAAAAGCAAGTGAATCAGAAGCGCTGGCGACTTCCTTAAAAGATAATGAAGGAGTTTATTTTGTGCCGGCATTAACAGGACTAGGAGCACCTCATTGGAATCAAGATGCAAGAGGTACATTTTTCGGAATAACAAGAGGAACTACAAAGGCACACATGGCTAGGGCAGCCTTGGAAGCCATAGCCTATCAAGTAAATGATGTTTTGGCAGCCATGGAAAAAGATGCTGGGCATAAAACACAAGAAATGAGAGTAGATGGAGGCGCTTCTGAAAACAATTTCTTGATGCAGTTTCAGGCTGATTTGGTGGATTGCACGATTACTCGACCTAAAATTACAGAGACTACTGCCGTTGGTGCCGCATTTTTAGCAGGATTGGCAGTGGGCTATTGGAAAGATATGGACGCCTTGCAATCACTTTGGGAAGCCGAACAATCCTATAATCCTGAAATGGATAAAGAAGAAGTTAAAAAATTATTGCATTTTTGGCACAAGGCTGTTGACCGCAGTCAAGATTGGTTAGAATCATAAAATCAGATGAACTATTTTGTATCGGAATTTTTAGGCACTTTTTTATTAATCTTAATGGGTTCTGGTGTTGTTGCCAATGTAGTTTTGCCCAAAACTAAAGGTGCGCAATCAGGATGGATTGTGATAACCACCGGCTGGGCATTTGGTGTATTCATAGGCGTAGTGGTAGCAGGGCCATACAGTGGAGCCCATATTAATCCAGCAGTAAGTTTAGCTCTGGCAATAACAGGTGATTTCGCTTGGAATCTTTTATGGATTTATATTCCAGCTCAGATTTTAGGAGCAGCATTCGGTTCTTTTTGTGCCTGGCTAATTTATCAAAGGCATTTTGAAGCTACTGATGATCAAGGCTTGCTATTTGCTCCTTTTGCCACTGCTCCAGCCATAAGGGATGTAAAAACCAATTTTATTTCTGAGTTTATCGGAACATTTGTTTTAATTATAGTTATACTTTTCTCAACTCCACCTCAATTAATGGATGCGAATAATACTCCGATTGGCTTGGGTGATTTGGGAGCTTTACCTGTTGCGATTTTAGTATGGGTAATAGGATTGGCCTTAGGTGGAACAACAGGCTATGCTATAAACCCAGCTCGAGATTTAGGTCCGCGAATAATGCATCAGATCTTACCGATTAAAGGGAAAGGTAGCAGTGATTGGGGGTATAGCTGGATACCAATTATTGGTCCGTTAACAGGTGCAGCTTTTGCAGCATTTATTTACATTATTTTAAAATAGAGACAATTTATTTTATTTTGATTCACGTTTTTCAAAACCCGAAAAGGTAACTTTTCCAAAGTTTCACAATTAAATGATGAAAGACGTTTTGCTAGTTATGCTGAATTATCAAAAGCAACTTTGGAAAAGTTTGCTTAGAAATTAATTTTTAATTTAATCCAATTCTGTAAATGGATACGAAAATCTCACATTTCAAAACTTCAGATAATTTATCATTAGAAGTTCAAGAATATATTCAATCTGATAATCCCGAGAAGATTGTTTTGATAGTTCATGGTCATGGAGAGCATGCCGGAAGATTTCAAAAGGTAGCGGAACATTTCAGTGGAAAGGGAATTTCTGTCATTGCCCTAACTTTAAGAGGACATGGAAATTCAGAAGGCAAAAAAGGACATGCACCCAGT
>QNXU01000150.1 GCA_003973485.1 Bacteroidota bacterium
AAAATTTTGATCAGACTTCAAAGAATAGAGGAAAATGGCAATTTTGGAGATTATAAATCTGTTGGTGAAGGTATTCTGGAATTGAGAATTCATTTTGCTAAAGGCTACAGAGTTTATCTTAAAGAAAAAGATAGCCAATTAATTTTACTCTTAATTGAAGGTGACAAATCCACTCAAAATAAGGACATCGAAAAAGCTAAACAACTTTGGAAGGAATATAATAATAAATAATATGATTGCTACAAAATGTAATATCTCAGATTATTTGGAGGATGATGAAATGATTCAAGAATATTTGAATTCAATTTTAGAAGAAGGCGATTCTAAAGAAATAATAGTTGCGCTTGGGCATATTGCTAAAGCAATTGGAATGTCTAAAATAGCCGAGCAAACTGGAATGAGTAGACCAAGCTTATATAAAGCTTTATCAGAGAATTCTAAACCACAGTTTGATACAATTTTAAAAGTACTTAGAGCAGTAGGAAACAACCTAAAAGTAAAAGCTAGTGCTTAATAAAGACAATTATATTATGCGATAGTAATTTATAACTGTCTTGAAATCCATAATCAATAAAAAAAGCACAAGCTATTAACCTGTGCTCTTAAATCTTGATTCTAGAATCTAAGTTCTAGACTCTATCTGCTAAGCCAATTTATTCAAGCAATTCAATTCTTTGAAAGCTTGTTTTAATCTTACGATCATGCTTTCCTCTCCCTTTCTTAACCAAGCTCTTGGATCATAGAATTTCTTATTTGGTGCATCAGGATCATCAGGAGTTCCAATCTGCTGTTGCAATCTATCTTGGTTATCATTATAATAATTTCTAACGCCATTCCAGAATGACCACTGCATATCAGTATCAATGTTCATTTTTACTGCACCATAACCAATTGCCTCTTCAATCTTTTCTGGCTCAGAACCTGAACCACCATGAAATACAAATAATACAGGCTTATCTCCAGTATTATGTTTCTTTTGGATATGGTCTTGAGAATTTTTCAAAATATCTGGACGCAATTCAACGTTTCCTGGCTTATAAACACCATGAACATTACCAAATGAAGCTGCAATAGTAAAATTATCGCTTACCTCTTTCAATTGCTCATAAGCATAAGCTACTTCTTCTGGCTGAGTATATAATCTACTGCTATCCACGCCTGTATTATCAACACCATCTTCCTCACCACCTGTGATTCCTAATTCGATTTCAAGATGCATGCCCATTTCAGCCATTGGCTTCAAATATTTCTTACAGATTTCGATATTCTCTTCCAATGGTTCTTCAGAAAGATCGATCATGTGAGAGCTGAATAATGGCTTTCCATGAGTTTTATAGAATTCTTTACCCGCTTCCAATAATCCATCGATCCACGGCAAAAGTTTTTTAGCACAGTGGTCAGTATGTAAAATTACTGGTACACCATATTCTTTGGACATTAAGTGTACGTGATGAGCTCCTGCAACTGCACCAGCTATGGCTGCTTTCTGGTTTTCATTTGAAAGGCCTTTTCCTGCATTAAATGCAGCTCCTCCATTTGAAAATTGAATGAAAACAGGTGAATTTACATCTCTTGCCGTTTCAAGCACTGCATTGATGGAATTGTTACCAATTACATTTACTGCAGGCATTGCATATTTATTGTCTTTTGCGTGATGAAGTAAATTCATCATTTCCTCTCCGGATAATACTCCTGGTTTAGCCATGTTTTTATGTTTTATTAATTAAATTTTCTTCTATTATTCAAAAATGACAATAATGGTAGAAATATAAAAGAGAAAGCAGTTATAATGTAGGAGAAATGAACTATCAATCCACCAATATGGTAATTTAGCACATACAGATGAAAATTATGTATAACAAAAAAACAGGGAGCAAAGCCCCCTGCATTTTTGTTTTATGGTTGTATATGAAGAAGAAAATTTCTAATTAGTATCCATCATTTTGGTTTAATTCAGGATTAGCTGCTAAATCGGTTGCTGGAATTGGAAATATTTCCAAATGTTCACTTATTGAAGCACCATCAATATTATTTCCTTTCCAAGGCCAGATATATTCTCCACCTGTGTAAAGACCAAAGCGAATTAAATCTGCTCTTCTATGCCCTTCCCAGTAAAGCTCTCGGGCTCTTTCATCCAATATGAAATCCAACGTTAATTCCCCTGCAGAAATATTACCAGAATTGTCTCCATAGGCTCTTTCTCTCAATTCATTAATGTATCCTAATGCGGTAGCTTCACTACCTCCTCCACCTCTCAATACGGCTTCCGCATACATCAAGTAAGCATCTGCCAATCGGAACATAGGATAATCTGTATCAGCAAATTCAGCATTACTTCCTTGTTCACCATCAGTGGTTAAATTCGTGTATTTTGGAACGGCATAACCTTCAGTAAATACTGTTAGGTCAGCAATATCCAAAGTCTGACCATCACTAAAGAATCTTGCTCTATTATCAATATCACCTGATTCATCAGGGAATAATTCTACTAAATTTCTTGTAGTTCTTAAACCTGCCCATGCACCACTTGTGCCATAATCAGCTGCCGTCATGTTGCCACCTATTGCGCCATTTATTAGAAAAGTTGTACTTCCATAACTTTGGGTCTGAATACCATCGGATGGAAGAGTAAAAATCAATTCATTACTTGTATGATTATCCGCTCTAAAATTTAATTGGTAATCATCTTCAATGGAATAAGGACCATTTAAAACCTTTTCTAATGCAGCTACTGCTTCAGTATAGTAATCATTCCCAGTATAAACTTCAGCATTCAAAAACAACTTAGCTTGAAGCATCCAAACAGCTGCTTTATCAACTCTTCCATATTCATTTTGCTTTGGGTCTGGCAATTCACTTTCAATTGCTGCTAATTCATCTGCAATAAAATTAAACACCTCTTCTGGAGAGCTTTGTGTAGGTAAATCAGTTGTGATTTTAGTTACAAGTGGGATATTTCTGAATAAA
>QNXU01000149.1 GCA_003973485.1 Bacteroidota bacterium
TAATATAATTTATCGAATAATAATACTTATGTAATCATATGTATTATCTAGCATACTGAATTTTTTCTCCATTAAATAAGTATCACAAAAAACAAGTGAAACCACCATTAAAACCAAGAGAAGAAAAACCCATTTAAATCTTTTATTTCTAAAGAACATAATTTTAAAATTTAAAATAAAATGACCTTGCAGCATCACCACAAAGTCATTTCATTTATCATTTCCTAGGGCAAATTCTCAATAGCATTATTGACATCATTTTCCGATCCTATTATAAAATCATCTTCTTCAAATGTATAAACATCACCATCTTCTACTGTTTGTGGTTGGATAGAATACTTCCACTCTCCGTCTTCTTCCGTAACAAAGATCACATGCATTTCCAATCCAACTGGAATTTGACCATAATGCTCTGAAAATGAATTAGCGCTTTCGTTAAAAGTATCCAATTGTGCCAACGCGTTAGGTTCACCGTCATAGTATAAATAAACAGCACTATTACCCATATCATATCCATCAGGCACCACTACTTCTAAGCTTGTTTTTGGTCTCGGGTCACTAAAAAAGCGATCTACATTTGTCCATCCGAAGCCTGAAAGAAAAGCTACATATTGGTCACCTTCAACAAACATATTTCCAGCTCCATCAGGGCCGTCCCTCTCTTCTTCCCAAGCCAAGTTTTCATCATCATCAATTCTTCCATTCCATAAGGTCATATCTTGATCCGATCCTCCTGATAAATCAGTAGGAATAACTAGTTGCATGTGATTTGAAATCTCCAATTGCTCTCCGTTTTGAGTAACATTTATATAAAACTCACCTCCAGAGATTAATAAAGCTTTACTTCCGTCTTCTTTAATTCCCATGGTGGGCTTGTTTGTAGTCAGCATACTGCCAGCATCAAATATTTCAATGAATTCCAAGTCAACAGGGCCTGTAACCGCCTCACCATTTAACTTTAGAGTCCCTTCAAAAATATTAAGTGCTACTCCCTTTTCTGATTCAAATTGAACTCCGTCCTCTGCTTCAAACTGCGCTTCCTGTCTGATTTGATCAATTGCTGCGGTTTGTAGCTGTTGAAATTCTTCTGTGCTGGGCGTTTCAATAATTTCATCGGGTATTACTTCATTTACGTCATCATCATTATTGCATGCGTAAAATAATACCATTGCCAAAAGGCTGATTGCGAATAAGTTTTTAATTTTTTTCATAACTATTTATTTTTTTGATTCGCCCTTATATCAATAGTACTTATCCTGTGTTACCCCATTTTCATATATTTTTTTTACTTTCGTACAAAAACCTCTTTATATGACTTTAAAAAAACATCCTGACCAATATTATGTGGATGGCATAAAGCAAAACGACAGCAATGTTATCAGGGAAATCTATAATAGCTTTTCAGAGAAAGTCATTAATTTTATTTGCAAAAACAGCGGCAATGAATCTCAGGCAGCAGATATCATTCAAGAGGTTTTAATTACCATATTTAAACAAGCTCAAAACCAGGACTTGACGCTCACTTGTCCGTTTGATGCTTACTTTTTTCTGCTCTGTAAAAGAAAATGGTTAAATGAATTGAAGAAAAACAGTAAAAAACAGGTAACAAGTAACAGTGATCCCTTATCTATAGTCGACAGCGCATATGAAATGGCGGAAGAAACAGCTCTACTTGAAGAAAAAGAGTTGTTGTTTCAAGAAATGTTTCAAAAGCTCTCGAATGCGTGTAAGGATTTATTGAAAACTTCTTTTACAATTAATAATATGGAAGAGGTTGCGAAAAAACTAGATATATCCTATGCCTATGCCAGAAAAAAGAAATCATTGTGTGTTGGAAAATTGACTGAACTTGTCAGGTCATCTCCAAAATACAATTCAATTAAAAACCATCTATAATGAAAGACCAAGACTACCAAATATTCGAAGCTTATTTAGCTGGTGATTTACCTGCAAATGAAGCAAGCGCACATGAGAAAAGACTTGAGCAAGATCAGGATTATAAGGAGTCATTCGAACTTTATAAATCATTAAATCAGCATTTAGAAAATGATTTCAAGAATGAAGAGGATGTAGAGCAATTTAAAAATTCAGTTTCTGATATCTCTAGTAACTATTTTGCATCTAGAAAGAAACAAAAATTTGCTTGGGTGAAAATGGCTATAGCTGCTTCAATCATTATAGCTCTTGGTTTATACTTTCTATTAGGTAAAATATCCAAGCCTCAATATCAGGAAATTGCTCAGATTCCAACAATCCATTTAACAGAAAGAAGTGTTGATGGAGAAATTTATGCAAAAGCTGAAAATGCCTTTAATAAAGAACAGTATTCTGAAGCCATTAAATTATTTGCAAAAATTCTCAATGAGGATAGTCAAAATCAATCTATTAAGTTATATCAAGCAATTGCTCATACCGAATTAGGTGAAATAGATAAAGCCAAAAAACTATATGATGAAATAATTCAGAATGAAAATGCTTATAGCGAAGAAGCCCTATGGTATGCTGCACTAAATGAATTAAAGGAGGAAAATTATACGGCTTGCAAAGCGTATTTGACTAAAATCAAATCCTCAGCAAGCCGTTATGAAGATGCTCAAAATCTTCTTGAAAAATTATAAAGAGCTCATTGTTTAAAAATAAAGCCTAAAAGAAAGACCACCACCAAACCATAAGGCAGGATTAGGTGCAAAATCAAAAGTTGGTTTCATATCAATTCCAATTACAAATGGAATTTCTGTTAAGGTGTATTCTAAGCCCAATATTCCATCTACTCCTACAGTAAAACCTCTTCCTCTTCCATCAAAAAAATAACCAGGTCGGTGGAATACCTACAAATTTTGTGACAAAAATAATTAGGCCGCATTGTTTAACTTTCCTCTTAATTTGATTTCCATTTCTAGGGGGGAAATGTACCCTAGAGCAGAATGTATTCTTTTAGTGTTGTACCAATTGATATAATCATGAATT
>QNXU01000077.1 GCA_003973485.1 Bacteroidota bacterium
CTTCTTCTCTCAATAGTTCCTTCCAAAAGAAAGAGGTAGGAACATCTAAATTATGCTGATCAATTACTTTTTCAGATAACCCTGAATATCTACTGAAATTTTCAATCGCTTTTTGCTTTTCATCTTTAGAAATCCATGCTCCTTTTGCTATTGCGGGAAGGAGATGGTTAAGTGTATAAGCTTCCGATTCTGCTAGCACTTCATCTAAATCTTTACTTTGTAATTCGGAAGGCAACTTTTCATGATACCAAGCAGCGGCAGTAAAATAAGGTAATCTATTTGCTGCTTCTACAGCCCCTGATCTTTCAATGCCTAATTCGGTTGGAGAAACTAAAATTACTCCATTTAGGTACATCCATTGGTTATTTTGTAATGCCAAGGCTAAACCTGAAACTCTGGTAGTTCCATAACTTTCACCAATTAAGTATTTAGGGGAATTCCATCTGTTTGCTCTGGTAACAAATGTATTTAGCCATTCTGCGAGATACTCTATATCTTGATTTACACCAAAAAAAGTTTCCTTTTTGGTTTCAGGATCCAAAATTCTAGAGTATCCTGTATTTACAGGGTTAACATAGATAATATCAGCAACATCTAAGATTGAGTGTGGATTGTCTTTTATTCCATAAGGTTGAATTGGATAACCCTCATCATCTATATTTAAAATTTTAGGTCCTGTATAAGCCAAATGCATCCATACAGAAGCCGAACCAGGGCCACCATTAAAAGAAATGACTAATGGCCTTCTTCCCATATTGGAAACACCCGATCGCTTATAATAAGTGTAATGAACCGCAGCAATTGGTTTTCCATCCTTATCCCAAACAGGCTGTGTCCCTGTCTGTGCTGAGTAAGATATTTTGTCTCCTTTAATAATTACTTCATGTTTGGTAACTACCTCATTTTCAGCTTCAATTTTACGTTCCTGTGAGTAGGATAGGGAATTTAAAGTTAGCCCTAGCACTAATATTAGTATAGTTTTTCTCATAAAATGATTTGATTATTTTCTTTAGAATTAAATTAATCTATTTAACTGAATAATTTAAACACTTTATTTTAGATGAACTTATAGCCTTATGAATGGTGTGGAAATACTTAGTCATAAGAACCAAATTTTATATGGAACTTGCCATACTTCCCACTTTGTCATATTTACAGATAACATAGTATTATATCGCACTTGGGAATTTTATAGTTTATATTAACTAATTACTATAAATCAATAACTAAACTAAAACTATAAAAACTATGGCAAATTGTTTTGCACTGATGGGTTGGAGTTTACCCGTAATCGAAAGTATGCAAAAACTCAATAAACCTTATGTAGTGGTATCATTTCCTGATTTTGAGGAATATGCCAAAGAGCATGATATTCCTTTTGTAGCCTATCAATTTGATGAATGGAGTGATACTTCCAATTCTTTAGATTTACACGAAAAATTAAAACCTTTTAATGTGGACGTAGCTGTTCCGCTTTTTGAAGAAACAGTGGAATGGGCGGGTGCATTGAATTCCATTTATAGAGATGATCCTCGTGTATTAAACCGTGCTTTTTTATTCCGAAATAAAGCCATGATGAAGCGTAAAGCTTTAATTGGTGGTTTGCGCGTAGGTTTGTTTGAAGAAGTTTATAATAAAGAAGGTGTAAAAGCCTTTATGAAAAGATTGAATCAAGCGAATCTACAAATAGATGGAGAAGAGGATAGCTGGGTACATATTAAGCCTTTTGCATCTGCAGGTACAGTAGGACACCGATTGCTAAGATCACAAGCTGATATAGATGCAAAATGTGAAGAAGATGATTTCCCTTGCTTAGCGGAAAGTCACTTACCAGGAAGGGAGTTTTCTTGCGAGGCCTTTGTGCATAAAGGAAAAATCAGATTCCTAAATATAACGGAATATGTGAAATTGGGCTATTCCAATTTTATTCCAGAAGGGAATTATCTGCATACCAAGCGTGATAAAATCATGAAGGAAATGCAGAAATTGGTTGATCTGTTTGGTATAGAATACGGAATGATTCACCCAGAGTGGTTCTTAACTGAAGATGATACCTTAAGTTTTGGTGAGGTGGCTTGCAGAATTCCAGGTGGTCATATTTTGGAATTAGCTGGAAAAGCTTATGATTTTGATGCTTTAGGAGCATTTGTGTTATGCCATGATCCTAATTTGTCAGAAGAAGAATTGAATGAGATATTACCAGCACCAGATGCAAGACCTAAGAATTTCTATGGAAATGTGATGATTTATCCTCATAAAAATTCTATTTCCAAATTAGAAATTCCAGAAGAGCTGAAAGAGGAACCATATTTCCTAGATCATAATCTGGTACCTCCAATGACTACACAAAAAATTAGTGATCGTGATGGTTTTGGGAATCACTTTGGTACCGTTAACTTTAAAGGGGAAGATCCTGATAGAATGACAGAATTATTATTACATTATGAAAATGTAGATTTCTACCATTAATTGGAATAGATTAAGAAATAATAACTGGATTATATTTTGAAAAAATTAACTGTCGCAAGTGTCTTGCTTGTGGCTCTTGAATTAAAATTAGCGCAAGCATCAACTTGTGCTAATTTTCTTTACTTTCATATTCTAGGCATTATTTGATGCAAAATTGAATATTATTAACGCTTGTCATTTTATAATTTTGACAATGAATCTTATAAATTTTTAGAATCCCATGGGGAATCAAACATTAATTGACAATAGTAATCAAAAATTACAAGAACTATTAGAAGAGTTCCGTTCTGCTACCTCCTTAACTAAAACGGAAAAAGCAAATCGTTTAATGGGGCAAATTGATATCCTAAGTGATTCATTAGAAGGTCTAAATTTAGTTTATAATCAAATTGAGCAGATATGTGAAGGTGGAATTTTTAATGAATCTCCTTGGGCTGATCCTTCTAAATTAGTGGCAGGCTTAGTAAATGGAACTTTGAAAAGTGGTCATCCTA
>QNXU01000283.1 GCA_003973485.1 Bacteroidota bacterium
GGAGCAAGGATTATTAAAAATGCGTAAAAATTTGGGGCTTTTTGCTAACGTGCGTCCAGTGAGTAGCTATGATGCCCTTTTGCCTATTTCTCCTTTAAAGGAACACATCATTAAAGGAACTGATTTTGTGGTTTTCAGAGAATTAACTGGTGGAATTTATTTTGGTGAACCAAGAGGTAGATCAGAAGATGGAAATACCGCTTTCGATAGCTGTGTATATTCCAAATCTGAAATAGAAAGGATTGCACATTTGGCTTTTAAAGCTGCTGAAAATAGAAGGAAGAAACTCACTTTGGTGGATAAGGCAAATGTTTTAGCTACTTCTCGTCTGTGGAGGGAGACTGTAAAAGAATTATCAAGCCAATATCCTGAGGTTGAACTGGATTTCATGTTTGTGGACAATGCCGCCATGAAAATCATCCAAAATCCGAAAGATTTTGATGTGGTGCTGACTGAAAATATGTTCGGGGATATCATCACAGATGAAGCTTCTGTTATTTCTGGTTCTTTAGGTTTATTGCCATCTGCATCTCTAGGAACCAAAAGCAGTTTGTTTGAACCTATCCATGGTTCTTATCCTCAAGCGGCATGCAAGGGAATCGCAAATCCATTAGGAGCTGTTTTGTCAGCTGCCATGCTACTGGAATATGCTTTTGATTTAAAAGAAGAAAGTCAAATTATAAAAGATGCAGTAGTGAAATCATTAGAAGCAGGCTTTGCTACTGAAGACATCCAAAAAGAAAATCCAAAAAGCACCAAAGAAGTAGGTGACTTTGTAGTCGAACAAATAAATAAACTGGTAGCAGTCAGTGCATGATGAGAAAATTTGAAGTCAACAATATTGTCATTATTAACATCACAGTCATTTTTTTCAAAGTGGCAAGGTGAGCTTTTATCAAAAATGAAATGATATGAAGCCATCTTGCTAAAACAGGATGGCTTTTTAATTATATAAGATCTAAACCCAAACGCTTATGTATTACAATAACAAAACTCTGGTATTCCTTAATGGCGATTGGCAATATGCCGAAAATGCCCAAACTAGTTTGTACAGTCAAACTTTGCACTATGGGAATGGTGTATTTGAAGGCATTAGAGCCTACAAGAATGATGTTGGATTTAACATTTTCAAAGCGCATGATCACTTTGAGCGATTGCACAAATCAGCTGATTTAATGCACATTGAAATCCCTTATTCAGTAGAAGAACTGGTAAGTATTAGCTATGAATTATTGGATAGGAATAATTTAACGGATGCCTATATCCGTCCATTGGTTTATTTGGGAGCCAATATGGCCTTACAACCTACTGATGAAGTAAATGTATTTATCTGCGCATGGAAATGGGAAAAATATTTGGGCCATGATCCTATTAAAGCCAAAATTTCATCTTATCAGCGTATCCATCCAGCATCACAGCATGTGGAGGCAAAGGTAGTAGGGCATTACACCAATTCAATTCTGGCAACCACTGAAGCCAAAAAACTAGGTTATGATGAAGCAATTTTACTTGACTATACCCAACATGTTTCTGAAGGATCAGGAGCCAATATTTTCATAGAGAAAAATGGAGAACTTTTTACGCCTTCAAGAGGGACTATTTTGCCGGGAATTACTCGTCAAACCGTCCTAGAAATCTGCAAAGAACACGGAATTAAGGTGACCGAAAA
This sequence comes from Bacteroidota bacterium, assembly GCA_003973485.1. Taxonomy (GTDB): domain Bacteria; phylum Bacteroidota; class Bacteroidia; order Cytophagales; family Cyclobacteriaceae; genus Marivirga. The sequence goes on from QNXU01000283.1 coordinate 1,670, forward strand.
GCCTATCTCAAAAGCGCAATTATTGGAAGCTGATACAGCTTTCTTTACAGGAACTGCAGCTGAAATAGCGCCTATCGCTCAAGTAAATGACACGGTTTTTCCGCTTAGCTGGGAAGATTCAATAGGTCAGAGCATCTATCATATCTACCGACAAAAAGTATTGTTCAACGATTTACAAAATCAAACCATCATATAATGGCGAAGGAATTAAATCCATATAGTAAAGCAGTTACGCAAGATCCTACACAACCTGCCGCTCAAGCCATGTTGCATGCCATTGGTTTGTCTGATGAGGATTTGGAAAAACCCCAAATAGGTATTGCCAGCACTGGTTTTGAGGGTAATCCCTGCAATATGCATTTGAATGATTTGGCAGTGGAAGTGAAGAAAAGCATCAAATCTTATGAGTGGGTGGGTTTGATTTTCAATACTATTGGGGTCAGTGACGGAATTTCTATGGGCACTAATGGGATGCGCTATTCATTGCCTTCCCGTGATATAATAGGTGATTCCATGGAAACGGTGGTGAATGCACAAGCTTATGATGCCATGATTGCCATTACCGGATGTGATAAAAATATGCCTGGAGCACTGTTGGCAATGGGTAGACTGAATAGGCCTTCCATGATTATCTATGGAGGAACCATCGCTCCAGGTTGCCATAATGGTGAAAAACTGGATGTGGTTTCTGCTTTTGAAGCTTTAGGTAAGAAGCAAGCCAATACTATTTCTGAAGAAGATTTTGAAGCAGTGGTAGCTAATGCTTGCCCTGGGCCTGGTGCCTGTGGAGGTATGTACACAGCTAACACAATGGCTTCTGCCATTGAAGCTTTAGGATTATGTTTGCCTTATGGAGCATCAAATCCAGCTCAAAGTGAGGAAAAGAGAAAGGAGTGTGCTGATGCTGGTTTAGCAATTAAGAGATTGATTGAAAATGATTTGAAACCAAGAGATATTGTCACCAAAAAATCATTTGAGAATGCCATTCGGTTGATTACAGTTTTGGGCGGATCTACCAATGCGGTTTTACATTTATTAGCTGTTGCCAATGCTTTTGAAATCGATTTAACATTGGAAGATTTCGCTCAAATCAGTTCAGAAACTCCTTATTTGGCTGATTTAAAACCTTATCTTCCTGTAAATCCTTATGATTTACATAAAACTGGAACAGAGCTACATTATCTTGGTTACTATTTAAAATGGCATCCTCAAGAAGAGTATTATTATGCTGTTGAAAATACAAATTTTTTACCTAATGATACTCGAACAGAGGGGAGTCATAGTAAATA
>QNXU01000027.1 GCA_003973485.1 Bacteroidota bacterium
GATACGCCAAATGAGATTCAGGAGTTACAACATTTTATCGCTGATAATTTTAAAAACAAATCCATTGAGATCAATACATTGGAAGCGTTCAAGAAAAGGGAGAATACCGAAAGACCGGATGTAAGGGAATCCGACCATTACCCCTCTTCCCAAGAATAAAAAAATCAAACCATGACTGAAATTTATTCAGAAGTACTTGACTCCTTTCTGGACCGATGGGACCTGGAAACCGTAAAGCGCATGTCCATAGGTGAGTATGTTGGCATTGGCAACAAGGACACGTTTTGCCAATGGGTCGAAACCAGGACCCGATCATTGGGCAGTATCAAAGGAATGACCTCCATAAAGTTTGGGATATATGAACGTCAAAACCCGAACAAAAAGCCTAAAAATTATGCCGATGATGATACATATTCCTGGTTGAGGAGCTATGGAAGTTCCCATAAGGAAGCTTTTAAAAATATAAAACGGGATATTTTAAGGATCGTACAACTGTCAGAAAAAGGACAGTTTGGGGATTTGGACGATATTTTGCTTCCCGATCTTTTTAAGTGGAAGGTTGCCTTTTTATATTCCAACGAACGTCTGATCCCAATTTTTAAAAGGGACGTACTTTTTAAAATTGCCGATCATTACGGTTTACAAACGGATAAAAGCACCACGATTTCCCAGATTCAGGAAATGATGATAGCCCATAAACCCGCCCATTTGGACGTGTATCGGTATATGAGGGTGCTCTTTGAAAAATTTGGAAGGAAAAAAGATTTGGATGAACCCGCCAAGGAACGTAATTCCACCAAGGGACGAAGAAAAAGAAAAGGGGCCTCGAAAAGGAATGTCCAGTCCCAGGTTCGGATAGTGACCCGCTCATATGTGGCCGAACAAAAACACAACAAAATCCAGGAAAGGCTCAAAGGACTGTTAATCGCGGAATTCGGGGAGGACAATGTTCTCCTTGAGGAGAATTATGTCGATGTCAAACTTATCCAACCCACTTATTTGGGATTCTATGAGGTGAAGTCCGCCTCCTATGCAAGTGAATGCATAAAAGAGGCCTTGGGACAGGTTGTATTGTATTCACATCATGATGATGACCATAGACAAAAGAAGCTTTATGTTGTTGGACAATTTCCCCCAAACGAACAGGACAAGGAGTTTATAACCTATGTCAAATCCCTTTTGGACATCGAATTTGATTACCTCAACGTGGATATCGAATAAAAAAATATTCCCCATGACCTTGGACCTTGGCAGCATCGACCTTTCATCATTGATAAGGGATTCCATAACCCTCGATAACAGGACGAATCTCTTTTTGGACCTGAGAAGGTTGTTCCTTGAAAGGATATATGTCGCGCTTGAAAAGAACCATATAGAAATTGGACAGGTAAAAATGTCGGACTCCACCAAACTATTGGGAGGGGCATTTACACAAGTATCCCCGATCAAGGCGCCCAATGGCATGCTATTGGACATAGATTTTTGCGCCAGGTACGGACATGACTTCCACAGCCTTGGCAGCATTAACTACCAATTTGGGCTGTTTTCGGCCTATTACACCTTGGAGACATTCCGGCGGAACGAAGGTTTCAGTCTCGGTAATTTCATTGTTCCCCTAAAAACAAGGGAATTTGATTTTCTGGTCAAGGAATCCGATGAAATAAAAATTGTAGGGTACTCAGCGGATATGGGCCCAAAAAAGAGAAAGCCTTTTATCGCTTTGGTCGGGGTTCACTTTGACCACCAGGCCGTTCAAAAGGTCATCAGTGACCTGATCGATCAAATGGACGATAGGCCCATTTTGGACGAAGTATGCTTCAGCACCATGTCCTACCCAATGATGTTCACCTGCAGAAAATCGGGGAAATTGTTTACCTGTACCTGTTTTGAGAACCATATTGATTGGCAACAGGACTTTTATCGTTTCACTCCCAAACTTGAGCACTATGATTTTATAAAACGTCAAATAATGGACATACGATATAAGGACGGCATTTGTCATTTGTGCACCGGTACAGTACCACAATTGGAGTATGGCAACAGTATGTACCACTCCAGTTTTTTGATCAAGTTTTTGCCCTACCAATATCTGATGAACAAAAAAAGATCCGGAAGCATTTTCTCATTCAATGAATCGGACAACAAAGTATCGGAAAATGAATTGAGGGCGAGGTTCGGGTTCCATGGAATTGGGGAACGGTGGACCACAGAAACCTTACTATTTAGAATCCTGGATGAAATTTTCCATGGCACGGAGGTTGTGTTCCACTACCGGGGCAAAGAACTTGGGGGGCTTGAATTGGATATTTGGATCCCGGAATACAGGCTGGGTGTTGAATATCAGGGAATCCAACATTTTAAGGCCATTGAACATTGGGGAGGTACGGAAAATCTTGAACGGCAAAAACGCAACGACCAAAAGAAGAAGGAAATTTGTAAAACACTGGGATATCGATTGATGGAGTTCTTCTATGATGAAGAGATTACAAAAGACCTCGTTTTGGGAAAATTGCGCAAAGCGGGCATACAGATCAACTAAAAAAACCAGTGCAATGCACTGGTTTTAACCAACTAACTCAAACTGACTTAGATTATCCAATACGGATTCTCTATGTGCGAAAATATAATCGGGAAACCGCCCCATCGTTAATTTAATGTCAATTATCGTTAATAAAAAATCTACTTTGTAGCCAACCCAATCTTATTTTTATAAATCTCCGTAGATTTGAAGGCATTCCCATAAAATGAAAGAGGTGCCTCTTTATTTTCATATAGATTATAAGTTTTCCCATTGTCTGGACCTTGAAAACAGTGAATTTCCCAATGTTGAGGAAATCCATGGCGAAATTTATGCATATGATTGCCATGATACCCGTACAAAGGTCGGGGAGGTCCAGCTCCATTATTATAATGACTCCTTTATAGACCTTGGTTTCAATTTGTATGATGC
>QNXU01000056.1 GCA_003973485.1 Bacteroidota bacterium
TTTCTTTTTCCAGTATTTCCACGGGCGAAAACCATTGTACGACCACGAGACCCAATCGCCACTGAACCTTCATTTGCATCAGACCAATTGATAATAGGCGGTAATTTTTCAATAGTCGTAGTATCTACATTTGCGCCTCTGGATTTCACTTTGTAGATATCCGAATAATTATCTCCTGTAGCTTTATATACTTTACCATCATCATCTCTGGTTGAAGTAAAATACAACTCCTTATCATGAAAAAAGGGCGAATATTCAGCAGCTGGTGTATTAATTTCCTCCAGATTTTTTACTGTGTAAAAAGTCTGATCTTCAAGAATTTCATCAATGTTGTATAAATTTTTTAATTGAAATTCTGCTAGTCGCTTAATTTCAGGATTATTGGCGTCTACCAAATAGCTCTCTAAAACCTCTTTAGCTTTGTCATAATTTGAATTAGCCTTTAAGGACAAGGAATAATTATAGAAAACCTCATCCTCAGCATACCCAGAGTCGATTGCAGCGCTATAATAAGGCTCTGCTATTTCCAATCTGTTAGATAACCTATAGGATTCTGCAATTGAAAATAATGCTTGTGCAGGATTATCATTTTTCTTTAAAGCTTGTTGATATAAGTCAATTGCAGAATCGAACTCTCCTTTTTCAAATTTCTTTTCAGCTTTTTTAAATACCGAGCAAGCATTAAAAAGTAAGAATGAACTAATAAATAATATAAAAAGTAGGTTTCTCAAGAGTAGATTTTAGTTTTTTGAAGATAAACGAAAAGCATTTTGATATCATACTTTTTCTTTAAAAAATCTTCCCATCCAACTTTCACTTGCAGGAATTATCCATTTAGAATCGAAATCTCCTTTATTTGTCACCATATTATTAAAAGTAAGTAATTCTGGAGATATTTCATCAGCTTCCACCTTAGATTTTATGGAAGATAAAGGTTGTAACTCTACTTTTTCATCTTTCAAGAAAGCAATTTGAGATTTATCTAATAAATTTATTTTTAATTCATTTTCCAATGCTTTAATGAAATGAACCGATTTATCTATAGAACAGCCCGTTGCTGCTGCTTGAGTTTCATCCACTGCTAGCACGATAAATTGATTATATTTAATTTCTATGGATGCATTTAAATCTTTATTATGGGCAGTCCATGATTTGACAAAGGCTATTCCATTTTCCAATATAAACTTCTTTTCTTCATCACTGAAAGCTCTATCCGCTTGATAAACCCATACTTTAGAGCTTTTATCTAAATTATTAAAATTGGTGTACATATTTATTCTTTTTTTTGGATTCAGTATTCAAAAAATGACTAATTCAACTTTGTTATATTTTTTATGAAAAGCTATCAGTTTTCAATATTATGTCCAACTTGACTAAGTTGATTTAATTATAGAATTATTTTCAGCTAAACGAATGCTAAAGTTAATAAGTTCGAAGAAATATGGAGAAAAGAAGTGGAAGAATGAAAAGCTGTCAGATTTAGAAACTAATGATACCTGACAGCTTTTGACTCTTGAAACTTTATTAAGTCAACATTCCGCCATCTACTTGAATGACTTGACCTGTGATATAAGAAGACATATCAGAACCTAAGAACACGCACAAATCTGCTACATCTTCTGGCCTCCCTCCTCTTTTCAATGGAATGGCATCTCTCCATCCTTGAACGGTTTTTTCATCTAAAGCATCTGTCATTTCAGTTTCGATAAAACCTGGAGCGATTGCATTGGAGCGGATATTTCTTGAACCTAATTCTAAAGCAACAGATTTAGTAAATCCGATTATCCCAGCTTTTGAAGCGGAATAATTTGCCTGTCCTGGGTTTCCTTTTATTCCTACAACCGAGGTCATATTAATAATAGAACCACTTTTTTGCTTCATAAAAGTACGGTTAGCTGCTTTTACAGTATTGAAGCAAGATTTCAAATTGATATTGATGACATCATCCCACATTTCCTCTGTCATACGCATCAATAAATTATCTTTAGTGATTCCCGCATTGTTCACCAAAATATCTAAGCTACCAAAATCAGCAACTACGCCTGCAATTAAATCTTCAGCAGCTTTAAAATCAGAGGCGTCAGAGCGATATCCTTTCACTTTCACACCATAAGCATCCGCTAATTCTTTTTCTAAAGCCTGTCCTTTTTCAACGCTTGATAAAAAAGTAAAAGCTACATTTGCGCCTTGTTCAGCATATTTTTCAGCAATGGCTTTACCTATTCCTTTTGAAGCACCCGTGATAAGTGCGGTTTTTCCTTCTAATAGTTTTGTCATAATGGGTTTATAGTTGATTGTAAAAAGCCTAAAATTACAAGGAATAAGCTAATTAAGAAAATGAAAGGAAAAATAAGGGCTTAAACCACTGAATTTACTAATTAAATAAAGCCAAAGCATTATCTAGAATCTCTAACTTTCCTGATCCAGATCTTAAATCGTACCAAAAGAAAACATTTTTAATAGTCCTCAAAAAGCTATAGATACTAAATGCAAAAACACAAAAATATGCTACTCGCTTGAAATAAAATGATTCGGATGATTTAATAAAATTATCAATCTGAATAAGAATATTTAAAATGATCAAAAGATAAAAAATTGACAAGTATCTTTCTGCAGCATAAAATTCCACCTTAAAAACCGACATTATTAGAAAAAAATAAATCAAAAATAAAAGAGGTGATAAGAAAAGAATATTTCTCTTTAGTTTAAAGTATGTTTTTGTAGATTTTATAACAACAATAACCACAATGACAACACTGGTTAATCTAGTGAAAAAACTATCAATTGAGTAAGGGAAAAACCAGCTACTTAACGCTTTAGTATAAGAAAAAAGATTGGATTCAAAAGGTATTAATCTTCCTGTAAGATACGGATGAATAAATCTCTCCC
>QNXU01000142.1 GCA_003973485.1 Bacteroidota bacterium
AGGGAATTTGACTGATAGTCTTAAAACCAAAAAAGCTCCGAGAAATCGGAGCTTTTTGCGGTCTGGACGGGATGCTGCCCTATGTTTTTAACATTTCATTAACTTATATTATTTTGCTGATAATCAATTAATTAAATGTATATTGATTTTTATTTTACATCATAAAACACTACTTTTCATGAAAAATGCAGCACGAATGCAGCACGCAAATGTATAATTACAACTTTTATATTTCAGAATCACCAAACAAAAATGGAACCCATAGTATCAAATTAAGATACTATGAAAATCGTCATGTAAGAATCCAAATCGATACGGGAATTGAAATTGCAATGAAGTATTGGAACAAGGATAAATCGTTCCTTAAAAAATCAAAGGAAGTGGGTTCTGAATTTGTACAACTTACCCAAATGGACAGCTTGGCCAATCAAATTGTTTCCAGCTATCGAAATCAGGGCAGGCCACTTTCAAAAAAGATGTTCAAGAAACAATTTGAAGAAGGAGAACCGTCCGTCAATTCAAAACCTGTCCAAGACTTTTTTACTGAATTCGACCATTATCTGGAAAGCAAAAAGAGCAAGGTGGTCAAAGATGTTATCAAGGATTACAATTCACTCAAAAAGCATTTGGAGGGTTTTCAGGAATTTTCAGGAATCATTATCGATTTCAATGCTTTTGATTATCAGTTCTATCAGGAATGGACGGATTACCTAGCGTACCATGCGCCATTAAAAAATGGAGGTGTCGGAATGAAGAACAACACCATAGGCAAGTTGGTTAAAAACTTAAAGGCTTTCTTAAACGACCGTATGCGCAGAAACCGTATCAAGCCCATAGATCTTTCGGCATTCAAGGTAGTCCAAGAAGAAGTGGACCACATCTATTTGTCCGATGATGAAATTCAGGCTATTGCAGCCGTTGATTGTAAAGCCGATGAAGATTTGGAGAAAGTAAAAGACTTCTTTGTAATTGGGTGTTTGACAGGGCTTCGGTTTTCCGATATTTCAAGGATTCGACCTGAGTATTTGGATGATAATGGTTTTTTGAATATTCGACAAAAGAAGACTTCTGGCCGAATTGTAGTGCCACTTCGTTCCCAAGTCAAGAGCATTTTGGGAAAATATGATGGATATGCTCCCGATATTGACTCATTCACTTTCAACAGGCGTATAAAGGAACTTGGGGATTCGGCCAAACTTCACCAAAAAGTAGAGATTGAACATAAACGGGGAACCATTAAAGAAGCTCAACTTTTGGAGAAATATAAATTGATAAGTTCCCATACCTGTAGGCGTTCCTTTTGTACCAATGCTTACCTAAATGGCATCGATGTGCAACTCATCATGAAGATTTCCGGCCATAAATCAGAAAAAGCTTTCCGTCGTTATCTCAAAATTTCAAATTATGAGGCCGCCCAAAAATTGAAAGAGGCCTGGGGAATTTCATAAAAACGAAATCTTGCTTGCTTGTCAGGTAAAATCAAACTTCGTTTTTGAATTTTAAGTTTAGTGAGTACCGTGTGCTTTTGAGTTCCCCAAATTTGACTAATATAGATTTGTTGACCAAATCCTTTAAATCACGTGTGGCTGTTGATGCTGATGTTCGGGCAATACGGATATAATTATCTGCACTAAGGCCTCCTTTAAATCCACTATATCCAGCTTTGAACATACGTTGGACTACTTTTAGCTGGCGTTCGTTCATCAAACGGGAGTATTGATCAAAGAATCTGGCTTTTTGAATCAAAAAGTCAATGGTTTTTATGGTGTGTTGTTGTGCTGCAAGTATAGTTTCCCCAAAGTATAGTAGGAATTCAGTAAGGTCTAGTTTGAAATTATGGGCTTCGATGGAAGAATAGTATTCTTTTTTGTTTGACTCGATGGTTTGTGATAGGGATATAAGTGCTGGTCTACCCAAATCCATGGAAATCGATTTTTCTGAAATCCCTCTAGCAATACGTCCATTTCCGTCTTCAAAGGGGTGGATGGCCAAAAAATAATAATGTGCCAATCCTGACTTGGCCAATGGAAGTATTTTGGATTTGTTTGTCGTGTGGGTTTCGTTGAACCAACGAACATAAGCTTCCATTTCATTTGTCATTTTTGATGAGGGGGGTGCCTCATAATGTACCGTCGGCTTGTCGAGGCGTCCTGAAACAACCTGCATAGGATCTTCATGGGTACGATATCTTCCAATGTCCACTAAATCCCTTCTGCCATTGGCGAGCATCTGATGCCACTCAAAAAGTTGTTCATGGGTCAATGGTACTGCATATGTTCGATATAGATTGACCATCATTTCAGATATTCCATATTCAGCTTGGGGAAGTTTCTTTCTTTCCGTTTCAAGCCCCAAGTTTTTTTTGATGGATTCCTGAATACTCCCACGGTCAAGATATTCCCCTTCAATTGCCGAAGTAGTTAAGGCCTCATCCGACAAAACTTCAATTAAAAGCTCATTTTTGTCTTCCTCATCAATATGTTTAATTGAACCTAGTGCTACTCCACTAGTTTGAACAAACTGATATTCCAGGTCCTCCAAAGCTGCCTCATCATATCTGAAATTGGGCCAGTCTTGTTGTTGCCAGTTCCATTTAAAAGCTGTCATGAGCCAAATAATTAAGATTTATAGCTCAAAAATAACATAAAAATGAGCTATAAATTAAATTTTTATAGCCCAAAAGAGAAAAATGGAAGAAACGGTCACTGAGAACTCCTAAAAACGGATTATTTGATTTGATTGGAAACGCCGGACATAGTATACCACCTTCGCCGGGCCAAAGTGAGCATAGCTGGCCGGTGAAAGTGAGCCACCCGCGCCGGACGAAAGTGAACCACTTTTGGATCTGATCTGCCTGTAATGCGCCAAAGGTCTTTTTTTGTGAAAA
>QNXU01000092.1 GCA_003973485.1 Bacteroidota bacterium
CAGGCAATTTATATGACCTGATAAATGGAGAAAATGTTGGTACATTGATAAATTCTGAAAAATAAAAAGCAATGGAAGAAATAGATTTAGTATTGGAAGAAGCAAAAGAGCTAATGGAAAAAGCCATTCAGCACACTAAAAGTAATTTACAAAAAATTAGAGCAGGTAAAGCTTCTCCTGCAATGCTTGATGGCTTAATGGTAGATTATTATGGTAATGATACTCCAATTAACCAAGTTGCTTCTATCAGTACACCAGATGCACGATCTATCATCATTAAACCTTGGGAAAAGAATATAATTGGGGAAATAGAACGAGCTATAATCAATAGTGATTTAGGGTTCACTCCACAAAATGATGGGGAAATCGTTAGAATTAATATCCCGCCATTGACTGAGGAAAGAAGGGTTTCATTAACAAAACAAGCTAAAAATGAGGCTGAAGATGGTAAGATCTCTATCCGTAATGCAAGAAAAGATGCTAATGATCAATTGAAGCAATTACAGAAAGATGGGATTTCTGAAGATGACGTTAAAAGAGGTGAAGATAAAGTTCAATCTTTAACGAATGATTTTTCTAAAAAAATTGATGAAATTCTAGAGCATAAGGAAAAAGAGATAATGACAGTTTAATTGTCATACGAATTTTATTTCTTAAGCTGTTTTAAAAGGTTTTAAAGTCAAGAATGGTGAAAATCTATCCTAACTTTTTCTTTTAAAGCAGCTTTTTTAATTCACTCTAACTTAGGAAGACTATAAAGCTTATCCACTTGCTTACTTAACACAGAAGGAGGTGTTACCTTCATTACAGTTTTCATTAATAACCTACCAAATGGACTATGAGCCATTTTTCCAAAGCGCCAAGAATTATTCACAACATAATCTACTTTCTCCCTTCTCAAGCTTTCAAAAGTTTCAAAAAGTTTTTCTGAAGCTTGATTTTGAGAAAATAATTTTGCCATTACATAAGCATCTTCAATTCCTTGTCCTGCACCCTGCCCCATATTAGGTGTGGTCGCATGAGCTGCATCACCTATTAAAGCTATGTATTGATGATGCCATTTATCCAGTCTTCTCAAATCCATTAAATCTCCTCTGATAATTTTCTGCTCGTCTGTTGCATTGATAATTTGATTCACAATCGGATGGAATTTTCTAAACTTCTCACTTAATTGTCCCTTAATTTTGGATTTATCATCTTTTTGAAAAGGTTTAGCTTTAGCAACGGAAAACCAATAAACCAAATCTTCAGAAACCTGAGAAAACCCAAACCTCACATTATAGCCCCAAGCTTCTCTACCCAAATTTTGAAGTTCTTTTGGCAAACTAATTTTTGCAATTCCTCTCCAGCAAGTTTGACCAGAATGCCTTAGGGCAGATTTTGGGAATAGCTGCTTGCGGAGTTTAGAATTTATTCCGTCAGCACCCAAAACATAATCTGCATCTATTGAAGTATGATCAAATTCCAATTCAATTTTCGAAGAGTTTTGTGTAAAGGATTTGAATTCATGCCCTAATTTTACAGTATCCTTTGGAAGAGCTTCAAATAATAACTGCTGTAATTTCGCTCTGTGGATAGATAAAATTTTATTTCCTTCATTATCCTGAACTATAGCATTCCCATTTTGGAAGGAGTTCAGTTGGGAATCTGTGATGTCTACCCTATCTAACTGAACAGCATTTTCTAAAATCTTCTCTCTCAAGCCTAAATGATTCAATACTTTTAGTGCATTTGGCTGCAACCATATTCCAGCCCCTACTTCATTCAGTTGATTAGCACGTTCATAAACAATGGATGAAATACCCTCATTTTTTAAAGCTAAAGCAGTAGTAAGACCGGCTATCCCTCCTCCAATTATTGCTATATCCATACTTATTCTTAATTTTAGGTCAAATGTACTAAAATATTATAATTAGGTCAAGTTTACTAAAATGAAAAATACTAAAGAGAAAATTCTGCAAGCATCTCTCCTATTGTTCAATGAAAAAGGCATGGTGAATGTCAGTCTAAGGCAGATTGCCCAAGAATTGAATATCAGTCAAGGTAATTTGAATTATCACTTCAAATTGAAAGAGGATATTGTGGAAGCTTTGTATTTTCAGTTAGTAGAGGAAATGGATAATCAGATGAAATCCATGGAGTTGGATAATCAATTAGCCTCCCTATATACCTCTTCGATCAAGACAATGGAGAAAATGTATGATTATAAATTTATCTTAATTGACTTCATCCATTTAATGAATGAAAATAAAAAGATAAAATCCCATTATGCAACCTTAATGAAGTTTAGGAATGAGCAATTTCAATCCTTGTTTAGGTCGCTTGTAGAATCTGATATCTTTAGACCTGCAGAATTCGATCAGGAATATGAAAGGTTATACCAAAGAATGAATATTATTGGAGACAGCTGGATAAATGTTTATGCTACTTTTGATGATGAAAACTCGATTGTATATTATGGCGATTTGCTTTTTGAAATGATCTACCCATATTTAACGGATAAAGGGAAAAGGGACTATTGGGGGGTTATGGAGAGAGATTAATAGAGTTAAATAATCTTTCCTTTTCTCTTTAATCTTTTTTCTACTATACAACAAGATTGACCGCAGACGTCTAAAGACGCTTAAAATGTCTCGCGAAGGCGCGAAGGCGCAAAGTTTTCGCAAAGGGAAAAACAATTCTGTAAAATAAAATAATCATTTTTCTCTTATTTTTCGTTGCGAGGTCTTAGAGTCTCGTATGTTCACAATTGTTAAAAATAATAAGTATTTTTAATAAAGCAATTAGGCAAAGTGAGAGCAGTATTTGCGACTAAACAAGCCAAGAGCTATGTTCACGCAGAGATATTCCTCACCTTGTTTTTTACTCTTTTTAAAATCCGAA
>QNXU01000307.1 GCA_003973485.1 Bacteroidota bacterium
GTCGATTACCAACAAATATGGACTGAAAAGTTTGAAAATATAAAGCAAGGAAAAGCGGTAAGTTCCTTTATTATAGAAATAGCCACTAAGCATAACCCGCAAAAATGGTTAGAAATCCGCTTAAGAGCCTTGAAAAATAAAAAAGGTGAGCTTATAAAAATTTTAGCCAATAGTAAAGATGTAAGCCGGAGAATCCATTTTGAAGAGGAAATTCAAAAATTATCCTTAATAGCAAAACAAACAAAATATTCAGTTATCATTACCGATTTGGAGGGTAAAATCAATTACGTAAATGAATCCTTTCAGAATTTAACAGGTTTTTCAGAACAATCTGTTTTAGGGAAAACTCCAGGTGAGTTGCTTCAAGGTCCCGAAACTGATCCTGAAACGGTGCAAATTATGAGAGAGGCAATTAAAAACAAAGATAGTTTTGATGTTGAAATCATCAATTATACCAGCAAAGGTCATAAATATTGGACCAATATTCAATCCGAACCTTTATTTGATAGATTTAAAAAACCAATAGGGTTCTTCTCTATTCAATCTGAAATAAGCCAGGAAAAAGAGTTTGAAAACCAAATCGAGTCCTTGAATCATATTTTAGATTCGCGTAACAAAAAACTGTTAGAGCTTAATAAATCATTAGAGGAATTTGCTTATGTAGCTTCCCATGATCTCAAACAACCCGCAAGAAATATTAAAAGCCTATTAAATCTGATATTAAAAAAATCGGAGGGAAAACTGGACAAAGAACTGCTTAAATACATAGATATGGCAGCAGGAGCTGGAACAAAAATGTATCAAATGATTGAATCATTGTTAGAATTTTCCAGATCTGGGGTTCTAAATGAAGATTTGGAAACTATGACAGCAGATGAAATCATTTCTAATCTGAAATATTCTTTAGCCGAACTAATAGAAAGTACCAAAACACAAATCATACTAAATAATAAAGTCGATTCTTTTCAAGCATACCCAATTCTTTTTGGTCGATTAATGCAAAATTTGGTACAAAACGCAATAAAATACCGCTCAGAAAAAGATCCTGTAATCAAAATAAAAATTACTGAAAATGAGTTATACTACATATTTTCTGTAGCTGACAATGGAAAAGGTATTTCTCAACGTGATTTTGACAGAGTATTTAAAATATTCCAAAAAGGAAATGATAAAGATTCAGAAAGCCATGGAATTGGGCTTGCTGTATGTAAAAAGATAGTAGAAACGCACTTAGGTGAAATTACAGTTGAAAGCCAAGAAGACTATGGCTCCACTTTTCATTTTACAATTAGTAAACAATTATAATAACTAAAAATCAATTTTAAATTCATAAACATTAGATTATTAAATTTTGATACATATTTTTATTCTATGAACTTCATTCATTAAAATCATTTAAAACAGCCAAACATTCTTTTTCAATAATCCCCCAATCTTATGACATCCAACGAAAATAAAGGTCTTAAAATATTATTAATTGAGGATAATCCTGGTGATCAAATTTTAGTTTCAGAATATCTCGAAGAGGAATTCTCAAAATTAAAATTAGATATAGCAAATAATTTTAAAGAGGCAGAAAAATTCATTTCTGACAATCCTAAAGCTTTCTATAAAATCATTTTATTGGACTTAAGCCTACCCGACATTAATAAGAATGAACTCTTAAAGAAAATTTTTAAGCTAGCTCCTAATTGCCCAATTATCATTTTAACTGGACAAGATGATATCCACATTGCTATTGAAGCATTAACTCTAGGCTGTACTGATTACCTCTTAAAAGATGAGATAAATAGCACAAGACTTAGGAAAAGTATTACTTATGCATTTGAAAGGAAACATATTGATAAGCAGTTAGAGTTATCAGTAAAAAGATACCAACAGCTATTCCAATTAAATCCTCAACCCACATGGGTGATTAATATTCATACTGGAGAATTCCTAGAAATAAACAATTCAGCCTTGGATAAATATGGTTATTCTAAAACTGAGTTTTTGGAAATGAAGATTCATGATATAGATACAGATTATAATAAAGAAAGTTTATTAATGCACCTGATGCAAACTGAGCTGTTAAAAAATGAAAATCTGCATGAACACAAACTTAATAATGGGCGGAAAATACAAGTAAAACTTTATGGGAATCCAATTGAATATCAAGGAATAGATGCCATGTTATTGATGGCAATTGATTTAACAGAAACAGAATCTTATATTAATCAAATTGAAGCACAAAATCAACAACTAAAAGAGATTGCTTGGGAGCAATCACACTTAGTTAGAGCCCCTTTAACAAGATTGATGGGAATCATCCATCTGCTAGAAGAGAAATATGAAAAACATATAAATGAAATAGATGAAGAATGTTCGTTTCTTCTTAAAAATGCTTTAAGCTCATCACACGAAATAGATGATATAATAAGAAGTATTGTAAAAAAGACTAGCAATAAAAAAGATTAAATCCATTTATAAAATTTTTTAAGAATCTAGCTTTTCTTTTAGTAGTATTGTAGGAGATGAAAACGACCACTCTATTTTTCATATTAGCCAACATCCTTTTTGGATTTCCCTATTTCTCTTTTGCCCAAAACCAAGCACAGCAAACGCAATATAAACTTCAAAAAACAAAAGAACCCATTGTTTTAGATGGTAAATTGAATGAAAATAGTTGGAAAACAGCTGCTGTTGCTACTGATTTTTATATGACGATTCCTAATGATGACCGGCCGGCCACTATGGATTCAGAAGTAAGAATGACTTATGATGAAGAAAATTTCTACTTTGCCATTACATGTTTCGATGGGCAGGACGGTTATGTTGTTCAATCTTTAAGAAGAGATTGGGACGGCCCTTTGAATGAAAATTTCACAATATTTCTA
>QNXU01000326.1 GCA_003973485.1 Bacteroidota bacterium
GAGTTTTTCAGCATGGAGACAGCTGCTTTTTACAATAAAACATGCAATGGGGTTAGTATTTAGTGAACTGAGAAAAATAAATCGACCTGAGGTGGTTTTCAGACCGATTTATTAGTAATATCTTTAAATAGTTTTTAAGCAGACCCTACATACTGATGAAAACAGACAGTCTTTCATTAAGCTTATTAACGAAAATGAGCATTTAAGGACTAATGAAGGCTTAAGATTTAACTTCTTCAATTATATAGCTGAATCATATAACACCAATTTTCATAGGTCAAAAAAATACCTAGATGAAATTCATTATAATTATAAATATATTAATCCCGATTACAATTTAGATTGGTTAGATGATAAAGGAACCATTAAGATATTTCAAGGAAAAGTAATCATAAATAAAGGAAAAAAATGTGTTAGGGTTACATATTTCCCAAGTACCTTCATAATTGATAGAAAATGCATCAATAGTAATTTGAAATTAAATGAAGAAATTAATGTTACTCTACGATTTTATTTATTTGGTATAAGAGCAGTGATAATAAATTAATTTTGCCATCTATTCTACTACCCAGATAATTAAATACTCTAAATATCAAATGATTAATAAGTATACTTATATCGGGGCAGATCTTGACAATCTTCCAGACCATGACGTTTTAGCAAGCGAGATTATAGAGAATATTGAAGCTAGATTGGAGAGTTTTAGAGTGATACAGAAGGAATTGGATAAATGAATGAGAAGTGAAATAGATTGAATAGTTAAATTAATTATAACTACTTCTCTAATTCTATAACTAAAAAAATATGACCAATAAGGAAACACCCACAAGATTAGCACCTACTACTAAAACTTTGCGCGCATTGTTTGCAAAGTCAGGAAATAGATGTGCGTTTCCAAATTGTGAGCATCCTTTAATAGATGAGGATCAAAACTTTGTTGCACAAGTATGTCATATTGAAGATGCATTGCCTGGTGGTAGATTCAATGAGAATATAAGTAATGAGGAAACGAGATTGTATGATAATTTAATTTTATTCTGCTATAAACATCATGTCCAAACCAACAACATCCATAAGTTTCCAGTAAGTAAACTACGCGAAATTAAAACAAAACATGAAGCTAAATTTGATGAAAATTTTGAAGTCAGTGAAAGGACATTAATTAATATTTTCAACGATCTGAAAAGTATTAAAGATGATACAACGACTATTATTAACACCCAAGATATACACACAGACAAATTAGATGAAATAAAAGCATTATTGCTGTCTAAAAATCAAACGGAAGATGCTCCAAAAAGCAATTTTATAGATGAAATCCTAGCAATACTAAAATTAAGAGACTCTAATAACCAGATTGCCGCTTTGAAACTACTTAATGATTTTAAAAATAGTAAATGGGATAAGCTTAATGAAATTGAAAAGTATAAATTGATTGCTAATATTGGCATTTGCCATTTGGATCTTAACAATATTAAAGAAGCAGCAAATTCATTTATAGAAGCTTTTAATTATAGTCAAAAGAATGCTAAAGCTGCTGGATTTGCAGCTTTGGGTTACTCTATTCTAGGTAATACTGAAGCTGCAAGAGAAAAAATAAAGCAAACAATCTTACTAGATCCAGATAATTCAAATGCCTATGTCGCCTTGATCAAAACCGAGATTGAAAATCTTAGTTTGGAGGAGCTCTTAATTAAAATACCTTTAAAAATCCGTGATACAGTGGAAGTGTCATTTGCATTGGGTGGATTTGCAAGGCATAAAAACGATTTTAAAGGAGCTATATATTGGTATCAAAATGCGACTGAGCTTGCAGTAAAAAATAAAGAAGATTTAAAAGCATCTTTGGCATCAACTATACTTGAATCTGTCACAAATCCTTCTTTGTTTTTGACTAATCAAATAGATAATGAAACAAAAAATAAAATTAACTATTGTATTGAATTACTTTCGGAATCATGGACCGAATTTAAAGATTCAGATTTAAGAAAATCTAGATCGTGGATTCTAATTAATAGAGGAATTGCTAAAAAATTTCTTGGAGATCTAGAAGGAGCTTATGAAGATATCAATCAGGCTAAATTAGAATCAGATAATAGCTATTTTGCAATTAGACATTTAGCTATTGTCTCTTTTGAAATGGATAAATTAGATCAATCTCTAGATTTATTTGACCAACTGAAAACATATGAAACAGAGGATGATAAAGATGAATTCAATATCGATATTTTTAGGTCAAGCGTCTTTCACAGAAAAAATGATTTCAAAAATGCAATACTCACGCTCAAAAATATCCTAAATGATGATATAAGTGAAATATCAAAAGTGCACGCTAAAGGAAATTTAATTTTAGCTTATTTAGCTTCAAACAATATTAACAAAGCAAAAGAATTAAGTTATCTAACAATCAAAGATCATCCAAAATATTTAAGAGGGTATATTGAAGCTTCTAAAGTCTTTATAAAATTAAATGACAAAAAAGAGGCATTAAAAATTTTAGAACAAGGCTATGAATATTTGAACGATACTTCCAGTCACGTAGAAATCAAAGAATTTGCATTTCAGTATTCAATACTAGAAGAGCATAACAAGACAATTGAAATATTAGAGCCAATTATTAATCCTGAGATATACACGGAGTTAAGCAGGACATTATTAATGGCATATTATCATGCGGGCGACACAGGTAAAGCGCTTAAACTATGCCAAGTAATCAGATCGAAAAATAGTCCGATAGACGTAATTGCGGATATGCAAAGTATTATATATGAATCAATAGGTGATTTATCAATGGCAATTGAAGTCTGTGAGGAGTATTTGGACATATATCCAGACGATCAAAGAATTCAAA
>QNXU01000405.1 GCA_003973485.1 Bacteroidota bacterium
GTTTACTGGAAATAATTCTGGGCAATTGCCTGTTTGATTTTTAAAAACTATCTTAGCCATCGTTGTATTTTGTACGACTCTAAAATAATATTTTTAGAGAAAATCAACAAACAAAAAAGGGTGTCTCGACTTTTCGGACACCCTCTTTTATTAAAATCAAATATTCGGTTTTAAGATTTTTTAGGAACTAATTTCTTTATAGTTAGCCCCTGTACTAATATTGAAAATACCACTACCGAATAAGTGGCTGAAAGAATGATGTTCTTAGCTTCAAAATCATCAGGAATTGAAAGAGCTAAGGCAACGGAAATACCTCCACGCAACCCTCCCCAAGTTAGTATAGCTAAAGTATTTTTCTCAAAAGACCTTAGTCTCTCCATGATTTTAACGGGAATTCCCACACCAACTAAGCGAGCAAATAATACAACGACAATAGCACACAATCCAATTAAGAAATAATCGGGATGATATTCCTTAGAAATCACTATTATCTCAAGCCCAATTAAAATAAACAAAATTGCATTTAGCGCCTCGTCCACTAAGTGCCAGAACTTGTATACATAATCTCCTGTTGCTTTTTCAGAATCGGCCGATTGACCTTCTTTACTTAGAAACAATCCTAAAACTACAACCGCTAATGGTCCAGATACATGAAGAAATTCAGCGGCACGATAAGAAACCATCACTAAGGACAATGTGACTAAAACTTCTAATTCGACATGTGCATTATCAATTATTTCTAAAAGTTTTAAACCAAAGAAACCGAAGGCTGCACCTATAAGAATTCCTCCCCCTACCTCAACACCAAAAAGGCCTAAGGTAGTCCCAATACTAAAATTCCCCACGCCTGTCTGTGCTAAACCTAAAATAGTCAAAAATGTAACTACACCTATCCCATCATTAAACAAAGATTCACCTGCAATTTTAATTTCTAATTTTTTAGAAACTTTAGCTTCAGAAAGCAATGCTAAAACAGCAATTGGGTCAGTTGGAGATATTAGAGCACCAAATAACAGACAATAAATCAAATCAATTTCATATCCGAAAAAAGCAAATACATAAAACATTAAAAAGCCTACTACAAAAGTTGAAATAAGGACTCCAACAGTAGCAAAGATTAAAATAGGCCAACGTTCCTCTTTAAGTTTTTTTACGTTGATGGATAATGCTCCTGCAAACAATAAGAAACTGAGCATTACATCGAGCAAAACTTCTTTAAAATCGAACTCTGAAACTATAGAAATTGCCAATTCAGAAATTTCAGGAAAAATATAGCCAGACAAAAGGATTAAGACTGAAAGGATTAATGCTATGATCATTAACCCTATTGTTGAAGGTAGTTTTAAGTAATTAACATTAATAAATGTAAATACAGCTGCTAAAAATATTAACAGTGTGATTAAATCCAGTACTCCCATTTTTATTTATAATTATTTTGAAATAGAAATTTTGAAACATCAAAATAGTAATTTAAAATAATAATACCGTGATGAGAAAAAGGGATTCATCGAAAAAATATAAAAATACTTTTTCTTCAATTGAAATGAATTACCTAGCGACTATGAATCTTATCCAAAAACAAAAATTATCGAACACTGATATTGAGTGCTAAGCCACATGATTTTGGAAAGTTAATTTTATACTTTATGGAAGAGTGCTCTATTAGCGAGAAATATAATGATGATTATCTTCCAAAAGCTTCCACACTATAATCTAATTTGGTTCCATACATAGGGAATGTAATCTTCAACAATCCATAGAACCCTCTTTGCGCCAAGCCAGGTCTAATTCCGATTTCAGCACCATAACCCCAGCCTAATGTTCTATTAAAATGGCCGTCTATACCAATTCTTCCACCGAACATAAAGGTATTAATGGAAGATCCGTCATAGAGATAAAACTCGTTTGCACCTGCATTTTCAGGTCTATGGTAAAAATCCTCAACTGTTACCATTGGTAAAATCAATAAATCTATAAATGTTGAGAACACATGGTCATCCACCAGCTCTTCATAAGTTTTATCCGGTTTAGCTGCAAAATTTTTAATCCAAGTAAAACCACCACCAACGCTTAATCCAGCACCTAAAACATTACCAAATATAGCTTGATTTTGTGCTCCTGAGATTGTATCAGAAACCATTCCACTTTCTGATTCAAAAGTTCCGGCTACTTCCACACCTTGGGCTTCAATTGCCCTACTTAACTCAGAGGTAGTTTCATAGTAAATACCCCCTAATCGAGCAAAGAAAATTTCTCTTCTTTTATTTGGAATTGGAGCCCTTTTAGGAACCTTTGCTGCCCATTCAGCTCCTTCATAATTTTTAGAGTAAAGCGGTATCATACTTTCAGACTCCTGTTCTTTATCCCAAATATGATAGGATGCGCTTGCTTCTGCAAAAAAGTAAGTACGTGCTCTGGATTGAGGATCAAAACCATTCTTTTGTGCAGCATTTCTAGCAAAATCACTCCCAATAAAATATGGCGTTCTGGCATGTGCCTTAAAATGCATAAAATCATTCAAATAATAAGTAGCATCAATACCAAATCCAGTTGTTATATTGGTTACATGAATATCACCATAAGCTGGAGTAATCCCTATGAATAATTTATTGATATCATAAGGATCGTTATACATTTCTTCGTAAGTAACGGTCTTATTTTCTGATCTCCTTCTAAACTGAGCTTGAGAGGAAAATACAAAAGAATATGAAATTGTTATGATGAGTACAAGTCTTACTATCTTCACTATACTTTTATTTTTTTACAGCTGTAAATATAATAATAAATTAGGACTACAATAAATGTAGTCCCTAAATGAGAAAAAACCTCACTAAATTAATGAAAAATAGC
>QNXU01000007.1 GCA_003973485.1 Bacteroidota bacterium
GGTGCATAGTGGATTAGGTTCCAATACTTATGAAGTTGTAATCCCTAAGAGCAGTATTATAAGTATAACAGGCAAAGAAAATGATTCAATCAGCTGGTCGTTTGCCACTCAAAGAATTTTGAGTTCAAAGAAAGAACAAAAACTAATTGATCATTCTGCTTTTCCAAACCCTTTTTCTGATTTTACAACAATCCAATTTAACCTGCCGCAAACGCAGTCGGTTAATTTATTGGTTTTTGATCTAAAAGGGCAAATAGTAAGACAAGAGCAATATGATAATCTTGGCTCTGACAAACAGTCTATCAAGTTTGAAAGAAAAGATTTACCTGCTGGGCTTTATCGTTATCAGTTGCAGTCTGCTGAAGGATTAGTAGGTGGGAAAATGTTGATTAAATAGAGCTTTTAATAATTTTATTAAATCACTTATTTTTAGTTAAAATCAGCTTTAACAAAATTGAAAAGCCATTCCAAAATTATTGGGATGGCTTTTTTTATGGCCTTCTAGTTTTATAATAGCTATCTTTTTTGCTTCCTTTCAGTGATCCAACGTCTAAGGTCGAGGCTAAATTCTCTCTTTGCGAAAACTTTGCGCCTTTGCGTCTTGGCGAGACTATTTTGCGTCTTAGACGCCTGCGAACTTTTTACTATTATGGTTTAATGAAAAATTTTTCAAACCCTAAACCCAATCACCAACATATCATCGGTTTGTTCCATTTCACCTTGCCATCTTTTCATTTCCATTTCAAGGCTTTTCCGCTGCTCTGGTAAGCTTTTATTCGATATGTTTTCTAAAAGTGCCTTAAATCTTTTACGGAGGTATTTTTTCTGGGTATTGAAGCCAAATTGGTCAGCAAAACCATCTGAACTCAAATAGAATGTTTGATTTTCTTCAAAATCGATCTCTTGGTATGTGAATTTCTTTTCTGGAGTGTTAAAATACTCTCCTACTGTGAAATTATTCCCTTTAAATTCTCTCAATTTATTATGCACCACCACATAAAGCGGTCTTTTAGCACCTGAAAAAGTAACTGTTTTATTTGCATAATCAATTTTACATAAAGCTACATCCATACTATGATTGGTTGTGGTCACCTCCTTTTGCTTTAGGATTTCCATCACTTTAATATCCAATTTAGTCAGAATTTTATGAGGCTCAATTTCTTTCTCTTCGTTTACAATTTGATTCATGGTAGCATTGGCGATTACGGTCATAAAAGCACCTGCTACCCCATGTCCTGTACAATCAATTAAAGCCAGAATATCACAGCCTTCTTGCCGAGAATACCAATAGAAATCACCACTTACAATATCTTTAGGCTTATAATAAACAAAAGAGGAAGGTAGATTCTCCTTGAAATTATTCTTGTTCATGATGCCTTCCTGTATGCTTTTGGCATACTCAATAGAATCTGTAATATTTTGATTCCAGCTTTCTAGCTTCATTTTTTGGATTTCTATAGCTTTCTTGCTTTTCAGGATTTCTCTATTTTGATATTCCAATAATGATTTGGCTTTTCTGTTTTGTTTAAATTTCAAAAAAGAAGTTATGGCTAATGCTAACAATAAAATGGAAAAGGCAATTGATCCATATATGTAGAGTTGGCTATTCTGATATTTTAAATCTTTTATTTCAGACTCTTTCCTTAATATGGCAATCTCCTTTTCTTTTTGCTCCAGTTCAATGCTTTTTTCAAGTTCTGCAATTGCCCTTCTCGATTTCTCATTGAAAAGACTATCATTCATAATGTGATATTGATTCATATAAACATACGAATTCTCAAGGTCATTTAAATGCAAGTAAACTTCGGCTAATGTACTATAAGCATCCAGTAAAATAGGTTTGGCATTAATATTCCGTGCAATTTCCACAGCATCTAAAGCTGCATCTCTCGCTGCAAAATGATTTCCTCTTGCGTTGTGCAGTCGCGATATTTTAACTAATGATCCTGATATACCAAATTTATTATCAGCGGCTTCTTCCTTTTTTAATGACTTGTTGAAATAAAAAAGTGCACTATCATATTGCTGTTGGTTGAAATATATCTTACCAATATTACTAAATGGGTCAAATAAATTAGTCTTTTCATCACTACTTTGATAAATTTCTAAAACCTTTCTGTAGTAATCTATAGCTTCTTTTTCTTGTCCATTATCTAAGTATATATTTCCAATATTGTTAAGTATTCGTAAAAGTCTGGAAGAGTCATTGAGATCTTCAAAAATGATTTTAGCATCAGTATAATAATCCAAAGCTCTTTCAAAATCTTGATTAATAGAATAGATATTCCCTATATTGCTTAAAGCTTTTGCAGCCCCTGACTTTTCATTTAGGGAATCATATAAATTGAGTGCTTCTTTGAAATATCTTAAAGCTTGGTCATAATCACCTTTTTGTTTGTGATACACCCCTAAATTATTATTAGCGGTGGCTTCTCCTCTAAGAAAATTTATCTTCCTTGATATTTCTAATGCTGAGGTGGCATACTGATAACTCTGAGAAGGCTCACTGGTATATTTAATTTTAAATAAATTATTTAACCTTATGACCTCCGTACTGTCTTTTGTATTTCCTTTTCTCTGTGCATGTATATCCAAAGAGTTTATGAAAAAACATGAAAATAATAATAGTAAAATTATGTGCTTTATCACTAACTTAAACATCTTGCTAAGATGCTATAAATATTTGAAAAAGTAACATTTGAAATACAAATTCCATCCCAAATTTTGTATCATTTGTAGAATAATTTTTACAATAATTCATCCCAATAGGATTTGAAATTACAACCAAAATTCAACTACAAGTGTCACTATAACCGAACTTAATAAAAGTAAATTAATT
>QNXU01000368.1 GCA_003973485.1 Bacteroidota bacterium
TTAACGTCCCCCGGGTAACCCAGCACAACACTCCCCACTAACCCTTTAAAATTCAATACGTTATGGGTAGTATTTCTGTTTAAAAAATAGCTAAAAAAATTGACAATAAACCACCCCGCTGCTAAGTTTTCGGCGTGCTTATTATCTGGAAGAAGGATAATAAAACACAAAAAATTCAATATTGGTTTTGGCTAAAAATGTACTCATCAAGCTAATGGATAATGGGTATACCTTAAATTTAACAGTAGACCTAAACGAAGATTTATTATGGGTATGGGACAAGGTTTTGATATGGGTGGTAACGGCATGCATGGGTAGCGGCAGTATGTAAACCTTTGCAATGCGTTGTCAGCCGCATCTACTACATACAGGAAACACTGCAAAGCACTAATATTGCTTTACATCTGATATGAAGCTAAACCCGAGCCTGTACTGAAATATGTGTAACAGCTTATCACTAACCCCATTTCGGGAAAAAGATAGGAAACGATGAAAAGTAAAGGTCTACAATCCCTAGCCTAGGCAGTCGCTAAAAACATCAACACAGAAAAAAGACCTTAACGAATTCAGGCAATGCTTATTAACATGACCCTGAATGTCGAGCTGGCTGTAGATTAAGTGAATTTATCAGTATTGAAGTATGTTCAAAATTTGTTGTACACAAAAATAGCAGGTTAATTCAGTAGTGATACTCGGTATACACCGCCTATCCTGGGGTTAACGCTAAGCAATGTAATATTTAAGGGGCTTTATTATGGAAGCAGTTGTCAGTCAGGCAGTAAATCAGGTGTCATTGGTGCCAATATGCAAGCGCCCTGATGTTTTCGATAATAAATATCTGAAACATTTGGCCATTAGTAAGAATGGTTTTGTTTTTGACCCAGGCACAGGCAAGAGCTTTACGGTGAATGAAACCGGCCTTGAGCTACTAGAATTGTTTTTGCAGGAAAACAATATCGACATCATTGTGAATAAACAGCACAAAAAATATAAAACTGATTTACATGTCATTGAAAGAGACATCCTGGAATTTTCCAGCAGCCTGAATAGACATTTTTATTTGTGAACCTAGTAATGACAATGAATATAACAGTGGCTATTACCGGCATGAATTCTCAGCCAGACAATCCTGGCCCAGGCTTGGCTATAGCACGGTGCTTGAAAGAATCCCCTGAGTTTACTGGCCGTATTATTGGTCTGGGTTATGACGCGCTTGATGCAGGAATTTATCATAACGAACTTTGTGACGCAGGTTATCTGTTGCCTTATCCCTCCAGTGAAAGTTTTGAACATGTCGAACGGATAAAAGAAATTCATGATAAAGAAAAAATTGATGTATTGATTCCTTGTCTGGATTCTGAATTGGCTGGGATGATAAATTTGGTGCCTATGTTTGAAAAATTGGGCATAAAAACTTACCTGCCAAGCTTTGAACAACTGACAAAAAGAAATAAAGACCAGCTATCACAATTGGTTGGTGAGGGGAAAATGACATGCCCTGAATCCATTAATATTAACAGTTCACAATTTTTTAACGATTGTGAAATGAAAGACTGGGAATACCCCCTGGTGGTAAAAGGCATTTTTTTTGATGCCAAAATTGTCTATACACAGGCGCAAGGCATTGCGGCATTTCAAACGATTACAGCTCAATGGGGGTTTCCGGTTATTGTGCAAAAATTTGTTGCTGGCGAGGAGTACAACGTTGCCGCCTTAGGCGATGGGGAAGGAAATGTTGATGGACTGGTAATGATGAAAAAGATCTTACTTACCGAAAAAGGAAAGGCCAGCGCAGGGATCAGCATTTATGATGAAGGCCTTTATCAAGCCTGCCTTGAAGTTATTAACACGTTGCGCTGGAAAGGACCGCTTGAAATTGAAGTGATGCGCGACAAAAAAGGTAAATATCACCTTATTGAAATTAACCCAAGATTTCCTGCCTGGGTATATTTGACGCAAGGAGTTGGCCAAAACTTACCCATAAAATTACTCAAGAGAATCGCGGGAAAACCAACATCTGAGCCTCCTTCTAAAAATTCTGGCGTAATGTTTATTCGACATGCAATGGAATCGATTGTGCCTATTTCATCTTTTGAGTCAGTGGCCATCGAAGGTGGAACACCGACACCAGGCTAGTAATGTAAATTAAATAATATTTACATATTATTTTTAAAAATAGATTGAATGATCATGTTCTACAATTCTCTTTTTGAAAAACATAAGCACCGACATACCACGACAGAAGCATTAAAACCTCCCCACAGTAAAATATTGGAATCCACATACACAAAACTCTCAATTAATTAAAAAGTTATTTAATTAATTGTCCTTAGCACTCAGAAAAACGTCAGCAACGCTGACTTAGTTTTTCAGTTTAATTTATTATTTATTACAGGTGTGTCATGAGTAAAAAAATATCACAAGACGATAAAAAAAATGTTTTATGGAGCAAACCATCCATTCACCCGTTAAACTCAGGTACAATTAACAAATTTGGTTCACGACCTTTCACCGATATTCAAAGTAATATTGATGGTGTTCCGGTTCAGGAGCTGATTGAAAAATATGGTTCACCTCTCTTTGTTATTTCTGAAAAACAACAGCGTGGTAATTCCCGTCGCATTCAACGTGCCTTTAGCTCACGTTATCCACATGTACAATTTGGCTGGTCGTACAAAACCAATTACTTAAATGCGGTTTGCAATGTCTTTCATCAGGAAGGTTTGTGGGCTGAAGTAGTGTCTGAATTTGAGTATGAAAAGGATATTGGAGAAGCAGCAACAGATGTCCAGAATGAACTCTCTAAAAT
>QNXU01000161.1 GCA_003973485.1 Bacteroidota bacterium
GGTTGCAGGTGCAGCTGCATTAGTTCGTTCGGTTTTCCCGGAATGGAATGCACAGCAAATAATGGAACAACTAAGAGTGAGTGCTGATGACATTTATGATGTGGGCAGTAACAATGATTATCTTTATAAATTTGGTAAAGGTAGGTTAAATGTATTTAAAGCATTAGCAGATTATGAAACTCCTTCTATTCGAATCTCTAATGTTGAATACACTAATGGCTTAGAAGAAGCAGCTTATTTTGGAGATACATTGGATATTACTGTGGAATTTACCAATTTCTTGGAGTCTGCAGAAAATATTGAGGTGAATTTAACCTCTTTTAGTCCTTATGTTTCAATTTTACAATCAAATTTTGAAATCACTTCATTAGGTACTTTGGAAAGTATTACAAATGAAAACAGAAAATTTAGAGTAGTGCTTTCTGAAGATCTGCCAGAAGATGAAGCTTTGAATTTTAGGGTCTTATTTGAAGGTGATTTTTATAATGATTATCAATCCTTCCAAATTCAAAGCAGTCCTAAAATTAGACTTTTTGAATATAATGGATGGGAATTTGGCTTTACTGCTACTGGTAATTTGGGGAGGAGTTACGCTACGCCATATTCAAATTATGCAGTAAATTTTGAAGGTAAAAGATTGATTGATCACATGGGGTTGATCATTTCGGTAGGTAATGATAGCCTTAGAAGAAATACGCTGGTAAATTCAAATTCATTTCAGTATCTAGAAGATTTTCAAAGTATTACGTCTTTAAAAAGATATGATGACATCACAGCTGATTTTGATGTGAGAAGTGTTTTTAAAGAACAAGATACCATCTCAAACCCTTTAAATATTTATGTTGATCAACGCCTTTTAGGATGGAATGATGAGCCCAATGTTTTAATTCACCAATACCAATTTCAAAATAGGAGTGAAGCAAGTTATGATTCAGTATATTTTGCACTTTTCACAGATTATGCATTATCAGAAAAAATTGATAACAAATTAAATTATGATAGTGCCTATCAACTGTCCTATGCCTATAATGAAGCTGAGGATGAATTTGTAGGATTGGCCTTCATAGGTAATCAAGATTCATTATTCTATGCCTTTGATATGGCTGAAGAAAATGGACACGCAAGTGATTTAGAGAATGATAGTTTGAAACAAAATGTTATTTATAATGCCTTGCAAAATCCATTCAAAGAAAGGCGGGCTGGAGAATTAAATGGGGGAAATAATGTTGGAGGTTTACATGGAATTATGATGCCTCAGTTTCCTAGCTCAAGTTCACAATCATTTTCTTTTGCTTTGTTAAGTGCTAATAGCATTACGGAATTGCAAGCATTAGTTCAAATAGCACATAAAAAAGATTCAATATCCAAAGTTAATCCACCATTTGAAAAGCAAATTTTCATTTGTAAAGATGATACTCCCATTTTGCAAGCAAATAATGGCAATTCAATAAAAGTTTATGCTAGTCCTACTGTTGATACCACCTTATATGAGGGAACTAGTTTTGAAACTGGTGTAATCAGTAATGATTCCACTTTTTATATTGAAGAAATCGATTCTATTGGAATTCCTTCAATTCGAAAAAGATGGGTTTTAACTATTACCAAACCAACAGCTAATTTCAACTTACCCGAAGAGCCCTTAATGCTACAACCTGAAATTGATAATACATTTCGATTTACAGATAATAGCTTAGGTGCTGTAAGCTGGAATTGGTCTTTCAGTAATGGATATTCATCTTCTAATCAAAATCCTAATATCCCAATTGAAGAGGCTGGAGAATATGAAGTTGAATTGATTGTGAGCAATATTGAAGGATGCACAGATACTTTAAAACAAAATTTTAATGCTGTTATGCGATCACCAAAACCGCAAATAGCTAATCAAGAAATATGCAGAAACTCCAATTTAACAATTCAAGATCCTAATATTAGTGAGATTACGGTTTATGCTGATAGTTTGATGAATAATCGATTGTTTTCAGGTGCTGAATTTACGGTTGAGAATTTAGCTCAGGATACCGTTTTTTATGTTAGAAATGAAACAGGAACCTATCCTTCAACATTAACTCAGGTTGAAATTATGATAATTCCTATTGCTGCAAAAATGGAAGTTAATTTAGATTTAAATTCCTCCAATGAGAATATGCTAGGAGGTGCAGTAAGCCATAGTGAATTCGCTACCAATTTAATATGGATGTTGGGCAATGATACTTTAGGTACCCAAAGTGAAGTTTATTTTGATCTTAAAGAATTAAATAATAAACAGTTGAAATTGATTGCAATTTCCGAATCGGGTTGCATAGATTCTACCACTTTTGAAACGAGTAAAAGCAATGTTCCTGAATTTGAGAATTATTATTTATGCCAAAGTCAATCAGTTACCTTGTCTGCCATAAACACTGATGCAGTATATTATTATGGTGATGAAAGCTTAAGTGATTTTATAGGTAAAGGCTCGGAAGTCACAATAGCTGAAATAACCGAAAATATTGCTATTTATGCTGTAAATGTTGAAAACATTGAGCCGTCAGATGTAGTTGAAGTACCCATATTTGTAAGTACACTTTCTGCTGATTTTAATTCTTCCAATGACACCCTTAATCTTGCTTTTGAGCAAATAATTGAATTAGAAGCATTATCTGAGTCTGCAAATAAATGGATATGGTATTTGGATGGAGAGGAAATTGCGCATCGATACTCTCTGCCATCTTACGGCACTTTTGGAGTTCGATTCTCTCGCGTATGTTCATAGGCCGATATCCATATATCTTCGCATCTTTTTAATCTCGCGAAAATCCACAATA
>QNXU01000091.1 GCA_003973485.1 Bacteroidota bacterium
GAAATATTAGATGAGATTTTCATCACGGGTGTAAAGTCTTTCACTATGGAGACTGAAAATAAAAATCACCTTACCCATAGCCGTATGTTTGCTCCTCATATTGGAGTTCCGGAAGATCCTGCCACTGGAAGTGCTCATGGTCCTCTAGCCTCCTATATTCATAACTACAATATTGCTGATTTAAGTGAATTATCCATTGGAGAACAAGGATATGAAATGGGTAGGCTAAGCCAAATAAAAATGCAGATAGGGCAAGAGGGCGGAAAAATCTCAAGAGTTTTGGTAGGTGGTTCATGTGTTCACATGGGGACTGGAGAAATTAGGATACCAGAATAAATGAAGCCTTGTAAAATACTTTTTGTTTGCCCCTACCCTTTTGATGAAGCTCCTAGTCAACGCTTTCGATTTGAACAATATCTTAACATCCTAAAAGATGAAGGATATGCTTTTCGGTTAGCTCCATTTTTAAATCTTAAAGCATGGAAAATCCTTTATAAATCAGGAAATAGAACTGAAAAAATAGTACAGCTAATTATATCTTTTATCAAACGTTTTATATTATTATTTCAACTGAGTGCTTACGAATTTATATGTATCCATCGAGAAGCAACTCCATTAGGCCCTCCTTTTTTTGAATGGGCAGTCCGTTTTCTTTGGAGAAAAAAAATAATCTATGATTTTGATGATGCCATTTGGCTGGAAGACCCAAGTGAAAAAGGAAGTTTGAAAGCTAGGATAAAATGGAAATCTAAGGTGAAACACATTTGCAAATGGAGTTACAAAGTAAGCTGTGGCAATGAGTATTTAGCTCAATTTGCGAATAAGTTTAACAGTCATGTTGTAGTTAATCCCACCACAATCGATACTGATTATCATAAAGAAATAAAAATATCGAAGAATGAAAAAAGTGTTATTGGCTGGACAGGAACTCATTCTACTCTCCCCTATTTAAAGACTTTAATCCCGGTTTTAGATGAGCTGGCAAAGGAATACGAATTTGAATTAAAGGTAATTTCCAACCAAAAACCTGATTTTGATGTCAGTTATATGCGCTATGTGCCATGGAGGAAATCTACAGAGATAGAAGATTTGAATCAAATGAACATTGGAATTATGCCATTGACTGATGATATCTGGAGCCAAGGAAAATGTGGGTTTAAATTATTGCAATATATGGCTATAGAAAAACCTGTGATAGCATCTCCTGTCGGGGTGAATAAAAAATTGATAAATGAAAGCTGCGCAGGATATCAGGCAGAAACTAAAGAGGAATGGAAAAGTGCAATAGTTAAATTACTAAGCGATGCTGGTTTCAGAAAAGAATTAGGAAGCAAAGGCCAAGTATATGTGAAAAATAATTACTCGGTAAACTCAAACAAAGACAATTTTTTAAGTTTATTTCAATGAGCTAGACTAGATTTTTAATTTTTCAAATAAATTTCAATACTTTTATACACATGTACCACTAAAATTTAAGGATATGAAAAGAATATTTACTGTAATAATTTTAACATCATTTGTTTTATTAGCAAATACAAATGTGAAAGCGCAAGATCTTCAACAATTTTTTGATGAAAGTGAAGCCGATGGAATACAATATTTAGGAGAGTATTTTCGTCCAGCAATTGTTTCTGCAAGTAATGGAATAGCAAATGGATGGAATAACACTGCTAAACCACATAAATTATTTGGTTTTGATGCTACAATGACTGTATCTGTTGCCGGTATTCCTGAAACAGATTACAATTTTCTGTTTAAAAATGAAGATTATAATTCCATTCGATTAGTTGGGGGACAAACAGAAGCTGATTTACCCACTTTAGCTGGGGGAGACTCAAATCAACAATTAGAAGTTTATGATCCAGAAACTGGTGCCACAATTCCTAATTCACAATTTGGAGCACCCAATGGTGCTGGATTCGACCAAGTGCCAGTCATTAAACCCGGTCTACCAATTATATTGGCAAATATTGGCGTTGGACTTCCAAAAAACACAGAGTTAAGAGTTCGTTTTTCTCCTATCAGCAATATTGGAGAAGATATTTCAATTGCCGGATCATTTGGTATCGGGGTTTTACATGATATAAAGCAATGGATTCCAGGGATTAAATTAGCCCCATTAGATATTTCCGCTTTTGTGGGTTATAACAGATATAATTTCAATTATATTGACGCTGATGAAAATGAAGTTAGCTTTACTTCCAGTGCTACAACATTCAATATATTAGCTTCTAAAAAGCTATTATTTTTCACTCCGTATGTAGGATTGGGATTTAATGCAATCAATTCTAGTTTTTCATTTTCTGCTCCAAGTGCTGGAATAGAAAATGCAGAGTTTGAATATGACAATTTAGGTGGTGCTAGAGCAACTATAGGTGCACGTTTAAAAATTCTATGGGTATTAGCCTTAAATGTTGATTATACAATTCAAAAGTACAATACTGTTAATGTAGGATTAGGATTAAACATTAGGTAAAACTCACTTCTAATACTTCATTCGTAGCACAGATCAAGCCTTTGGTCTGTGCTTTTTTGTTTTTTGTGGTGAAATCATACATATAATAATAAAAGTGGGAATTTTGAGTTAATATTGCGGTTCAACTAACAAAAAAACAGATTATGAAAAGTAAATTATTAATTCTATTCGTTTTATTAACTGTTCAACAAGCTTATTCTCAAATAGGAACAGGTGATGTTTTAATTGGAGGAAGCTTTCAGTTTCAAAGCAATGATAATGCAGATTACCAAGAAATTAGAATTTTACCTAATGCTCAATACTTTTTAAATGACAATATC
>QNXU01000014.1 GCA_003973485.1 Bacteroidota bacterium
GAAAGACTAAGGTAGAATCTTTTTGGGCCAGGCTTTGCTGCGTAATTAGCAATGCAAAAGAAATAAGGATAAATTTAATTGACTTCATGTTAAAAAGGGTCTGTTGTCCTGTTTCGTTTTGAGTGACAAAGAATAAATTTATAGATAATGACGTTAAGATTCAGCCAATTATCCAAAAATCTTTAATTTTCGGATGAATTTACTTCTATGAAAAACTATATCTTTTCTTTTTTATTGATTTTTTCAAGCCTAATGGGCTTTTCTCAAGATCCTTTTCCTTTTATAAATAAAGATAATCAACTACCAAAAGACCTGCTTAGTAAGAGAGCTGTGGTTTTTATGAATGTTAATTCTTTGAAATGGGAAGAAGAAGCAAAGAAAATCCATGATAGCTTTATTGAGATTGGCGTGGATGCAGTGGCTTATTATGCTTTGTCTGATATCATGTCAGGTGAAGATGCTACTACGGCTTTTTATTCTGACATCACGCAAAGAAGCATAGAAAATATGCTGATTATTCATCAATCTGATAATGGATTTGAACTTTATGCTACAAAAATTCCTGAAGAAGGAGGATTCTTTAAAGAAGGTATGAATGCTTTTTTTATGGAAGATCAATCATTAAAAGATTTGGGCGCCAGATTGCAAATCCTAGTAAATAAATCAGGATTGGAAAGGGAAAATTATCTCATTATTGATGTGCCTGAAACTTTTAAGCGAACCAATGTCATAAAATCAAGAAGAGTAGCAAATTTCAATCCTGATATTAGGATTGATAAATTAGCAGTGCCCAAATTTGAAAATAATATAATGCTAGATGTGGATGTAGATAAAGCCAATGCTGAGTTAGACTCAATTATGAATCAGCATTATCCATTCGAATATGGATTAGTTGATCCAGGAATGAGCGCTGAAGAAATGATAAGTGAAGGCTATTTAATGGTGCTTAAGAGATTGCAAAATAATGGAGAAAGTTTGCGTAGGATGTTGGGATACAATTTAACAGAGGGTGAGACATTATTGATTTCAGTAAGAAAAGGAGATAATGAAAAAGTAATGAAATACCGAATAGATGAGCATGTTCACAAATATTATGTGCAGCAACTTTACACTAAAGATATTTACTTAGGGGATAGTTGGGATGCTGGAAAAACTTGGCAAGAAGCACTAATCAATCATGTAGAAAATCTAAAAGCTAAGTTAAAGAAGTAAAGCTTTTAAGATATAAAAGAATAAATGGGCACGGCATTTGATATCAAAGATTCAGATATAAAATTAAATTTTAAAGAATATGAAAAAGCTAAATATATTTATTCTCTCCATTCTGCTGGTTTCTATGGTGCCTCAAATACAAGCGCAATCATCCGATAAAAGTCAAAGAACTATTTCCGTTAGTGGAGTGGCAGAAAAGGAAATCCAACCTGATATTATTTACTTCACTATTTCTTTGAAGGAATATCAATTGAAAACAGGTAGCAAATTTGAAATGAGTGAGCTGGAGAATCAATTGGTCAGTGCAGTAGAAAAAGCTGGAATGGATAAAGAAAACTTAACTGTTGAGAATGTGTATGGGTATAACTATAGCTGGAACAAAAAAACAGAAAATAAGGATTTCATGGCCAGAAAGCAATTTCAATTAAAATTACCTGATGCTAAGAAACTAAATCTAATTCTATCCAAAATTGATCCTAAGGCAATCGAATATGTTAGAGTAAGCCAATACACACATTCCAAAATAAAAGAGCTGAATCAAGAGCTACAGGTAGAAGCAGTAAAAAATGCTAAATTAAAAGCGGAAGCATTATTGGAACCGCTAAATGAAAAAGTTGGTAAAGTGTTGGAAGTTAATGAGAACCAACAAAATTTCCAGCCTATTTACTATAAATCATATCAAACTAATCGTATGATGTCGGCATCAGCTGATGAAAGCACAACAATGGAATCTGACTTGGATTTTAAGAATATTAAATTAAAGGCAGAAGTACATATTGTCTTTTTGATTCAGTAAATTGTAAATAAGCTTTTATATTGCAGCTCATTTTATTATTCCTCATTTGGTAAAACATAGAATATCATCATATAATCAGCACTATTAAATGAGGGTTTTAATAATAAAATCTTAGAATCAATATAAAAACTTATACTATGCAACCAATTGAAATCAGTAGCTATGAAGATTTTAAAGCCTATGAAGGACAAGAATTAGGCGTTTCTGATTGGCACACCATTGACCAAAAGCAAGTGAATATGTTTGCAGATGCAACGCTTGACCACCAATGGATTCATTTAGATGAAGAAAGAGCTGCTAATAGCCCTTTTGGCGGCACCATTGCACATGGTTATTTAACGCTCTCTTTAGCACCCTATTTATGGGAGCAAATTGCTAATGTGACAAATCTGAAAATGATGATTAACTATGGGATTGAAAAGATGAAATTCAACCAAGCAGTGAAAGTTGGTTCAGCGGTAAGATTGAAAGCAAGTCTAAATTCTATAGTAGATTTAAGAGGGGTTAGCAAGGCTCAAATCGATATAGTGATGGAAATAAAGGACGAGAAAAAACCAGCGTATAACGCATCCTTAATCTTCTTATATCATTTCAATTAATAACATTAGACAGTTGCTTCGATAGCACTGTCTTTTTCTACTTCCTGACTGGCATAAGTTGGACACGTTCTTTGCGCACATGCAGAAGCAAATAATATTAGACCTGAAATCGCTGCAAATAATTTTATAGACTTTTTCATATTGGTTCCTATTTAAAAATAAATGATATCACAAATTTAGGTTGA
>QNXU01000419.1 GCA_003973485.1 Bacteroidota bacterium
TTCATTTGATATTTAGTAGTGAAGAAGAAATTGAAAGAAGATTAGAAGAAAGAATTAGCAGATGGGAAGACTTAGATGATAAAGAACAAGTTGTTAAAGAAGTTAATGATTTCTTTTATGAGGAAGCTGCTGAGAAGGAACCAAAATCCATTTGGGATAAATTGAGGGGATGGTATTGGAAGTTAATTGGGAGACATTTTTCTAATGAAGATGCCGTTTATTTAGTTCAATGGACAGGATCAAAAAATCCTAAGTCCTACAAAATCATAAATGAAAATGGCTCTAATATCCAGATTCAACACAATATGCATCAAATTGGATTCACTAGAGATTATGTTCTCTTAGCGGATACCAACTTTAAATTTACATTAGATGTGATGTTGAATAATCCTTTTCCAAATAACCAAAGGATTGATTCATTTTTAAGGGAATTGTTAGATGGTGCTCAAAATGACTACTCTACACTTTACATTGTGCACAGGAAAGATTTATTGCCGGAGAATAAGGGAGTAAAGGCTCATAAAGTAGTACTGCCATTAGAAACAGTTCACTTTTCAGCTAATTATGAAAACCCTAATGGAGTAGTAACATTACATGCTGCTCACAATTGCAGTGCATGTCCTGCAGAATGGATTCGCTATTATGATGAATGTAAATTGCACAACAAGCCAATAGATCCTCAAAGAGTTGGAATGTTAGCAGTAGGGGAGATGGATATTGGTAAAATCGGGAAGATTGTTATTGATGTTGAAAATCGTGATAACCTAGAAGATCAAACGGTATTCTTACACCTAGAAGGTAAGCCAGGTGAAAAAGACCCTGGTCCACATACATGGGGTGTTGGACTTTATACATATCGTGACATGCTTTCTCCAGATAAAAATGTTGGCGAAATAAAACATATTTTCTGGCAGGCATACGGACTAGATGATCAGTTATTAACTGATTTTATGTATAGACTTTATCAAGACCCAAAAAGAAACCGTGTTTATAGTGCAGAACAGATGCTAGAATTCACTAAAAAAGGAGCCCCATTTGTTCTGGAAACAGTTGAAACTGATTCGATGAAAGTTACGGATCACTATAGTTTTCCTGAAGAAACCTATATGTGGTCATTACAATTTATACCTAGTAAGTCTCAAAAAAATGATATTCCAGATTCTTTGAATGGTTATATTTTATGTACGGTAATAGGTAGGGATAAAAATGATCATAATACAAGCTCTTACTTCTCTGAAATTTGGGTGTTTGATGCATCAAATTTAAAGAAAGGCCCTGTAACAAAGCTACATCATGATGAATTACAGTTTGCTTTTACTATCCATTCTGTATGGGTGAAAGAGGCTTCGGAAGTAAGTATTCCTGACTATAAAATTGACATAAAGCAAGACTATGATGAGCAAATCAAACATATTAAACGCAGGTGGCTACGTAAAAAAGTACAATCTTTAATGAAGGATCATGTTTATCCTCATTTTCGATAAATGATTTTTATTTTCAATTATAGTGTGTTAATCTCGCATTGGGATTTTTTAGAAAAAGTACATGAAGCTTAATTTAGCAGACAGTTTTAGGATTAATTTGAATGAAGCTTGGAAAGAAGAGTATAAGCGAATAGGACATGTTTATGCAAGGTGGGGAGCGCTTTTGGTAATATTTCTATTTCCATTAAGTACTATTCCTGAGCTTTCCATTGAAAAGCCTAATATTAATATATGGTATGCTTTTAGATATGGCCCATCAGTTGTTGTTGGGATAGTTTTTTTACTTCATCAGAAATATAAGTTCAGTCATGAACTCTTGTTTGAAATCATAGCATTCTGTCTTTTTACATCTGCTGCTTATATGGTGGATTGCGCTGATTGGATGACATATATGATTTCAATGGTGACAGTTTTTATCACCAGCGCAGTATTAGTTATTCTTCGTCCATTCTATTTTGTGATAAACTTCATTGCAGTCTTTCTTATTCAAATAATAGTACATACTTTTTTCTGCGATGCAGGAGTATTAGACTATTTCTTAATGAAGGGAGTGAATATTTTGCTTGTAGTTGGAATTGCTACTTTTTCAATGGCGGCATTTCGCTACTATATTATGAAAAATAATTTCATGCATCGTGTGGCATTACAAGAGGCACATTTTGAATTGCAGGAAAGAAACCAGAGTTTGATTAAAGCTCAGAAGGATTTAAGATTTAAGAGTGATCAAATTTCGGAGCAGAATGAGGAACTTAAAATGCAAAAAGAAGAGATTCTTTCTCAAAGAGATGCAATGCAATCGCAGAAGGAATTTATTGAAAAGCAGAACAGAGATATAATAGGCAGTATTCGATATGCACAGCGGATTCAATCGGCTATGCTACCTACTAATGCTTTTATTAAAAAGTTGCTACCTAAATCTTTTGTCTTATTCATTCCTAGAGATATTGTTTCAGGTGATTTTTATTGGGCAGCTGAAGTAAATGACAAAAAAATTATTGCGGCTATAGATTGTACTGGTCATGGTGTTCCAGGTGCTTTTATGTCATTAGTGGGAGATACAAATATGAACCAGATTGTTTTGCAAGAAGAAGAAACCGGTCCAGCTGAAATCTTAAATAAATTACATGAAGGGGTTTGTGGTTATTTAAAACAATCAGAAACGGAAAACCAAGATGGTATGGATGCGGCTGTAGTGGTTATAGACAAAAAAAATAAATCAATTCAGTTTGCAGGAGCAAAAAATCCTCTTGTGATAATTAATGATAAACAGGAAATTGAAATCATTAAGGGAAGTAAAATGTCAA
>QNXU01000341.1 GCA_003973485.1 Bacteroidota bacterium
ACTTCCCGGGCTAAAGCTCGAAGTATAACAATACTCCTTCACTTAGCCCGATTGTATATGAGGCACTTGAGACTTTTTAAGCAAGCCCTAACTAGACAATAGGATTCTTTCATTGAAATTGCTTTAGGAATAAATGTTCTGAGATCAAACATTTTTCATCGCGCCCTATTTCAACTTTGTGAAGTTAGTTCCTATGCTACCAATTTGTGTTTTTATAAATTGAACTTATTCCTTTATAGGGCTTTGAGAACACAGCTCTTAGCAATAATTGAGCAATTTGAAGAAGTAAACTATTTAGATTTGTGGTTTTTTGAAATGATTAGTTATGGGCTTAGAAGCTTGCCTTTGAAAGCTCTGTAAAATTCCTAAGAATTTTTAAATCACTTTCAACGCTTTTTATTACTTTTTATTTTTTACTACTCGATTGCTAATCTTTATGATATGTAATAAATATAAAAAAGCACATGTTTTTTAAACTAAAAATGCAACTATTACGGCTTTTAGAGTATGTCAATTTTAGAGGTAAACAACTCTATCTTCTCAAAATACTATATATTTTCTGTAAAAGTTTAATATTTATATGTAAAAGGTACCCTAGTATGAATTAGAAGTAATGACATTAAATAGAGCTTAGTATTTGCACTAGATTGCATTTTCTTTTTTTATAGGTTTCAACCAAAATTGTATGAGAAAAAATTACTTCCCAATTCTAATCCTTTTACTGGTAGCTTTTAGTTCACGGGCTCAAAATAATATTAATTCTCCTGCTTTATGGTTTAAGGTCAATCCTGACAGTTTAAGTACCGAATACTGGAAAGATTTGAGTGAAAACGGAAGAGATGCTATTCTGCCGGATGGGTCAAATGATAGCATTGATTTTATCAATTTTAATCCTGCTCGAAAATTTGACGCATTGAATACCTTCGGGCAAATTCCTTATAATCCTGATGGAGTATCTGAATTAATTTTTATGACGGTTTACAAACCATCAGATACATCTGAAATGGGGTTGTTATCTTCCAAAAATACTTTAAAAAGAGATTTTTCTTTTAGTACACAAAGAGCAATCGGTCCGGATAGTATGGTGCATCAATTTTCTGAAGGAGGTTTATTGCCTCAATTGGCAACGATTAAACAAGTTTGGGAAGATGCCAATGAGAAATCAGAGGATGGTCATTTATCTTTTTTAGAAGCAAGAAATGAAGAGGGTTCTATTGGTTATAAAGGCTTTTTGGCGGAACTCATTCTATTTGATCAACCTTTAAGCTTTTTGGAAAGCTTGCAATGGGAAACCTATCTAGCCATTAAATATGGTATTGGGCTACAAGCTAAAAACTATGTGAGTTCCTCGTAAATGGTGCTTTGGGATTTTGAGGAATTTGAAGAATTCGGGCATAGAATAACAGGACTTGGAAGGGATGATTATTTTGGTTTAAATCAACAGAAAAGTATCAATATTGAAGATACACTATCATTGCTAAAATATAGTATAGGCAATACTGAAGAAATAAAGGAAGATTTTATTTCTGATCAGAATTTCTGGCTGTTTGGAGATGATAATGCAAGCCTTGAAGCCAATAAAGGAACAGGGAAGGACAGTATTTTGACTATTTTGGATAGGAAATGGCTGAATACTACAAATGGTCAACAAGCTAAATCAACTGCAACTACCCTTGCTTTGGATTATAAACAATTGCCCAATGACAGTCTGGGATTATGGTTGGTCATAGACAGAAGTGGGCAGTCTGATTTTTCAGTAGATGTATTAGAGTATTTGGAACCGGACAGCATTACAGCCGACTCAGTCGCGATCTATAATGACATCAACTGGGATGTGGACGGATCAGGACAGGATAATTTCAGTTTCGCTAAGATTCAGGAATTATTCGCTGCCGTTAGGATTGTTGATTTACCGACTTGTACTGATACTAATAGTGGATTAATTTCTATAGATGTTATTAAAGGCGATGGCCCTTATGATTTTGAATGGGTGAAATTAGATGGTACAACAGACAAAGTAAATGGAAGTTTTGAGCAGGAATTTGAAATAGATGAATTGACTCAGGGAGATTATAAACTGACTTTGAAAGACAAGCATGGTTTAACCTTCACAAGACATTTCAACTTGCCGCTTGAAAATGATATTCCTGTAAACCTCGGACCCGACCAAAAGATTTCCGAAGGAGAAAAGATAGTACTCGATGCCTCTGAATTGGTTCACGACAGTCTGGATGTCAGTTATTTTTGGGAGGGGAGCTTTGGATTTACTGCCACTACAAAAGAAATAACGGTTACAGAGCCCGGTGCTTACAGGGTTTATGTGACCAATAATAAAAATGGTTGCGTATTCGAAGATGATATAGCCATAGAAGGATCTAATATCAAAAGAATAGGTGTTTACCCTAATCCTGTTCTTAGAAATACAACATTCAAGGTGAGCATATCCCTGAGAGAGGCTGAACATATTGAAGTGAATTTACTGGATGTAAAAGGTAATGTGCATCAATCTATCACTGATAAAGGTAAGTCAGAATATTTGCTGGATGTGAAAGTAGATCAATCCGGGCAATATATTATCATGGTAGTGACCGATGGCGGTACAGAATCGAAGAAGATAGCGGTATATTAAATAGAGCCTATTAGGCAAGTACATGAGAAAAGTTGGTATCTATATGATAGGCAGTACCAAATAAAATATTGTTGAGAAATTAATTATTAGATCCAATTTAATAGATAAATCATTATTCAACTGAATTATAAACCCAAATGACCATAACTTTAAAACCT
>QNXU01000148.1 GCA_003973485.1 Bacteroidota bacterium
TAAATTCCCTCACGCCTCAAAGCCCCTCTTAATAATCATTATGCTATCATTACATTACATTTTAACATAAAGGATACAACAATGAAGCAAACAGGCAGAACAAGCAAATCAACAGCAATGCTAAAGGTTAACAATGGGTCAAAATACCTATTTCTAAAGCTAAAAGAAGCTTTAAAAATAGATAATAGTGCAGAGGCTCTAAAACAAATATGCATTGGATATATAGAAATGAAAACAGAACTAAAAAAAAATTAAAAAATCTTTGGTGGAGCTTGAAAAGGAAATTAATGCTGCTGAAACCATGGCGAAACTGGAGGATATCTACCTTCCATATAAGCCAAAAAGAAGAACTAAAGCGACCATAGCAAGAGAAAAAGGTTTGGAGCCTTTAGCTAAACTAATTTTCGAACAAGGAAATATTGACTTAGAGCTTGAAGCAGGAAAATATATAGATGAAGAAAAAGAGGTGGCTGATATTGAATCAGCACTGCATGGTGCAAGAGATATAATAGCTGAATGGGCGAATGAAAATGCAGAGCTTAGGGAAGATATCCGTGAATTGTTTCTGGAAAAAGGAAAATTCCGTTCGAAAGTTTTAAGTGGAAAAGAGACAGATGGGCAGAAGTATAAGGACTATTTCGAATGGGAAGAAAATGTGAAAACAGCACCTTCTCATAGGGTTTTGGCCATGAGAAGAGGAGAGAAGGAAATGATTCTGATGTTGGATATAAGTCCGGAAGAAGAAGATGCTATTTTCATCATGGAGAAGCATTTTGTGAAAGCGGATAATGAAGCGGCTCAGCAAGTGAAAGTCGCATTAGCAGATGCTTACAAAAGGTTATTGAAACCAAGCATGGAAACTGAAATCCGTATTTTCACTAAGAAAAAAGCAGATGAAGAAGCAATCAAAGTTTTCTCTGATAATTTAAGACAACTGCTTTTAGCTGCTCCAATGGGACAGAAAAATGTGATGGCGGTTGATCCTGGCTTCAGAACAGGCTGTAAATTAGTTTGCCTAGACAGACAAGGTAAATTATTATTTAATGAAGCTATCTATCCACATGAGCCACAAAGACAGACAGCTAAGGCTGCAGCTTTGATATTACAATTAGTAGAGAAATATAATGTAGAAGCTATAGCTATTGGAAATGGTACTGCTGGTAGAGAAACAGAAAAATTCATTAATTCGATAGGATTACCTAATTCAGTAACCGCTGTAATGGTAAACGAAAGTGGAGCTTCCGTTTATTCGGCATCTGAAGTAGCCAGAGAGGAATTTAAAGATTATGATCTAACTGTTCGTGGTGCAGTTTCTATAGGTAGAAGATTAATGGATCCTTTGGCTGAATTGGTAAAAATTGATGCGAAATCAATAGGAGTAGGGCAGTATCAGCATGATGTTGATCAGAATTTGTTGAAAGCTGGTTTGGATGATACCGTAATAAGCTGTGTAAATAATGTGGGGGTTGAATTGAATACAGCCAGTAAGCAATTATTAACCTATGTTTCTGGATTAGGCCCATCTATTGCAGAAAACATAGTGAATTATAGAAATGAAAACGGTGCTTTTAAGAGCAAAGAAGAATTGAAGAAAGTCCCTCGATTAGGAGATAAAGCCTTTGAGCAAGCAGCTGGTTTCTTACGTATAAGTGATGCTAAAAATCCATTGGATAGCAGTGCTGTTCACCCTGAGCGATATGAACTAGTAAATAAAATGGCTAAAGATGTACAAGCCTCTATTACTGATTTGATGAGTAGCAAAGAATTGCGTGAGAAGTTGGATATGAAAAAATATGTTACTGAATCTGTTGGGCTACCAACTTTGCAAGATATCATGCAGGAATTAGCTAAACCAGGCCGTGATCCTCGTGAGCAATTTGAAGCATTTTCTTTTACTGAAGGAGTGAACGAGATTAGCGATTTGAAAGTGGGTATGAAATTACCTGGTATCATTACCAATATCACCAATTTTGGAGCATTTGTGGATGTAGGGGTACATCAAGATGGCTTAGTGCATGTTAGTCATATAGCAGATAAATTTGTAAGCAACCCTGCTGAAGTAGTGAATGTTGCTCAAAAAGTTGAGGTCACTGTTTTGGAGGTGGATGAAGCCAGAAAGAGAATTTCCTTTTCTATGAAGAAAGATCCTTTTAAACAACAATCAAAAGAGGAGAAGCCAAAAGGAAAATTTAAGAGAAAAGCCGAAGAAAAAGCTCCAGAAGGTGATTTGCAAGCCAAATTAGCAGCATTAAAAGGTAAATTTGGTTGATATAAATATAATATCTTCCAATATGCATCGCTGGATGCATATTGGAAGATGATTATTAATATTTAGCAGGTGTTCCTGCAGCTGGTAAGCTCTTTTCTATAAATTTTCTTATATCCTCATTTGATGTTGCTAAGTCTTCACTTCTCAAATACATCATGTGTCCACTTCGGTATCCTTTAAAAGATAGTCGATCTTTCATTTTTCCACTTGGATCAATATGCCACATCGTATATTTTGCATCAAAATAAGTGGTAGCACCATCGTAATATCCACTTTGCACCATGGTGTGTAAATAAGGATTTTGAGCCATTGCTTGTCTTAAATTTTCTCCAGTGTTATCATTGCTGTTATCCCAAGGCCTAACTGGTCCGAACATATTGTATTTAATGTCAGTTTTGTAGTTCAAAACATTCGGAAAATAATAATTAATTGCTGGAGTAAACGAATGCAGCCAAGAAGTTAATTCCGCATTAAAATCTG
>QNXU01000364.1 GCA_003973485.1 Bacteroidota bacterium
TCTTCATTTTTCTTTTTTAGGCTTTTGTTTCTCAATAATTCTTCGAAAGATACTCGGGCCAGATTGTAATCTTTTTTCCGTAGCAATTCGCTGGCTATGTTATTGTGATTTTGCCATACTGATTCTATGACATCTTGGGATTGTATTTTATTCAAATATGTACTGGCTTTTTCAAAATATTCCAAAGATTTTTCACTGTCCCCCATACCGCTAGAAATGATGCCC
Organism: Bacteroidota bacterium; assembly: GCA_003973485.1. Classification (GTDB taxonomy): domain Bacteria; phylum Bacteroidota; class Bacteroidia; order Cytophagales; family Cyclobacteriaceae; genus Marivirga. Next base: position 226 of record QNXU01000364.1, read on the forward strand.
AATAAGTTGTAACAATTATAAATTCTTTTGTTGTCCTGAAATTCATCAAAAATCCTGAGAGCGGAGGTGATACTAATTTCAGCTCCCAAGTAATCTTTGTAAGAATCTTGGATTTGCCCCATACTATATAATATTCGTGCTCTGGTTATATCATTAGAGGCATCCTTAGATAGTTTTTCAAAGCTGTTCAAGGCCTTTTTATAGTGGTAAAAGGCACTGTCCAGAGCGCCATAGGATTTAAAGAAGGAGGCAAGATCCCAATGCGAATAGCCAAGTGGAGAATACATGTTGGTTTCTTGGGACATGATCATGGTCTGTCTGTTGGTGTCCCGGAACCCAAGGGAATCTCCTATACTTTTATGAACCAAGGAGATGTTAAGTAGCTGTTCCAGAATAATGGTGTCGTTAGCTAGGGCAAAAGTCTCATTCTTGGCATTTTTCAGAAACTCTTTTCTATTTTCTAAGGACAAATGAGCACTATCCTTTGCCATCTGAGTCCATTCCTTGATTGTTTCAATTTTTGAGTCAGCAATGGTATCACTATTTTGGGATTGCTTTGCACATCCCAAACCAAGTAATATTATAAATATTAAAAACCAACTTTTCAATGGCGACCGTTATTTATTGTTGATACAAGGTACTAAAAAAGCCCCAGACCTTTTCAGGGGATGGGGCTTTGGTTCAAATTTATATGGTGGTCATAGGCTGCGGTCGTCGTTGGCACTCTGCTCCAAGCGAAATATCCTTTTTTGGTCTATCCCAAAAAGTGTCCGTTGGTTGAATGCCTGTTCCGACGCAGTGGTCCTATTGCCTTCTAACTGTATCTTTTTTTGGGACTCGTCCCTGTAACAGAACAGGGTTCCGCCTAAAATCAACAATAAGAGTATTGACCGTATGAGGTTGTTCATCAATGACCTTATTTAAAGATCTTAGTTAAGTCCTTCGTCATCGCCACGGTCATCATCATCTGAATGTTGACCATCAGTTGCATTTGCATTTTGATCCAATTGTTGGAAAAGTGCTTCTGTTTCTTGGATATCGGTTTCTGTTTCGCAAGAGTAGAATCCAACGGTCAATAGAGCAAGGGCCAAAATACTTAGTAGTTTTCTCATAATATTAGGTTTTAGGGTGTTAATTAAATTGGTTTGTCTAGACCAAAAGTACCCAAGACCTATAGGATGGCCCATTGCAGAATGGACTATTTAGAATCCGTAGGGATTCTGTGAGCATACTACCATAAACTGTTAGAATTTTGTCAATTAAGGGCCTTTACGGCCGTTTTGGAGAGCATTTCCTTCAGAAGATCTATCCTGTCCTTATAGGTCTTGGAGAAGGGAAGTTCCTCCTCGTTCCCATGTCGCAAGGTGCACATGGATTTGCCATAGTTGATGCGGGACACGTACCTGCTGTTCAGGATATAGCTCTGGTGGATGCGGATGAATGCTTTGGGCAGCTTGTCCTCGAACGACTTCAATGTTTTGAAGGCGCTGATCACATTGCCATCCCTCATGAAGAAATCCGTGGTGTTGTTGTCCGATTTCAGGTAAAGGATATCCTTGGTGTCCAGATACCTATAATCGTTATAGGATTTAAGGCAGATGGTGGATGGCATATCCTGTTTAGGATGCCTTTTGCGGAGGCGCAGGATGGTCTTGCGTACATCAAATTCGTTGTGAGGAAGGATCCAATAATCAAAGAAACCACTCTTTATGGCATTGTAGGCATATTTCTTGGAAGTGGAGTATCCTATAATAAGGGGTAGGGCCTGCATGTATTGGTTCAGTTCCGTCACCATTTGAAAGTATTCCATGCCATCTTCACCAAGATTGATCAGCACAAGGTCCGGTGTGAACTTCAGAATGGTGTCCAGCCCTTCTGCTGCACTGGCGGCTACGCCCATACAGGTCAAATCCTCATACTCCTCCAAATAGAGTTGCAGTTGTAGCTTGGTCGCTGCATTGAGGTCTATGATGATATAGGTATATTCCATACGCAAAATGCTGAGTGCAAGTTACTAACGAGTTCAAAAAACTCATTGCAGTTTTCCCTTAAAAAAACTATGGGTTTCTCTTTAAAAAGGGCATTTTTCTTACAAAAATCCTTAAATTTTCGTTAAAGGGTAACGACCTGCAACAAATCTATGCTTTTCCTGATCTCATTTTTGAACGAGTGTCGAAGCATGTTCGTTGATGCGGCAACACGCTGGAAGTGCATGTATAAATAGTGGTGAAGTTTGGTGTGGTTTTTACTAAGTTCATTTGGTTGAGGTGTTGATTTTATACTATGTTACGACTACGAACCATAGAATCAAAATAATAGGAACAATTTTTGGCAGGGAACACCCCAGAATTCGATGAATTGCACAAAAATTATGCTTGTTTTGAGGAAGAAGAGCCTGAAATGGGTTATTTGAACAGTTCCTGTACAGATTCGGGAACACGCTTGGGACGGAAGGTTTTGGCGTCCAAAAGGCACCATTCCGTGGTGCTCTTGACC
>QNXU01000357.1 GCA_003973485.1 Bacteroidota bacterium
AGGCTTGTCCTAAGCCCAAGACACCTTCACCCCTATTAATTTTACCTAAACCAGTTTCGCAGGCTGACAAGACTACTAATTCTGCATTAATACTTAACCCATAAATTCCACCCACATATAAAATCCCATCCTCATCTTTATCAAAAGTAGATTTAAAAAAAACTCCTGATAGATCAGGGGATTCAATATTAACAGTTCCATGGGTAGCCAAATGAATGAAACGATAGTCTTCTAAACCTGCTTTTTTGAAATTCCCTTCTGTAGCGGATGTTTTCACCATTGAATTTACTTTCAATTGCTGTTGTTCACACCAATTTTCAAAATATTCTACTTCTTCTACTGATGCTGGTAATGAAGTAATTCCATCCCCAAACTCAACTGGAGACACAATTAAACTTTCATTTTCATAATCCTTAAGCAATTTTGTATTGAACAAGCTTGCATTATATGCATAATTGATTTCATAATCCTTAATTAGATAATTTAATTTATAAAAAGCTAAATCTTGACCTTTAGTATCATTTTGAATCAATGCATCAAAAGGAATAGTGGATAATTCACCATCAGGAACAATAATTAACTTACTAACATCACTTTCTATGCCTTTAGGAAATAAAAGAAAGAAATCTCTTCAAAGCTTTCTTGAAGGTTATAGAGCATGGTATTTCGATAAGCTTTAATGTATTTTATCACCTCATCTCTAAAATATATTCGTCTGAAAGCAATTTTGTCTTTTGTGATTTGGTATAGAAAAATCTCATTAGTTTTAGGTACCATAGAATATTCAAATATAGCTTCTCCAGATTTTAAATCACTTTGAATATTTTTAATTGAGATTTCTTTATTTTGATGTTTCAGATTAAAATATTCAGGATATACCTTTTCCAAATCGGTAATAAATCTTTGAAATTCATTCTTTACTTGGAAATATCGATCACGCAAATAATTCAATTGCATAGGATCTGATTCCAATGAAATTTGATTATTCAGATAAGCCATTTTACTGGTCAATGACTTTTCCTTCTCCAATAATTCAGTTGGAATTCTGGCAAAGTTTTTAGCTTCTGCTTCTACAACTGCATTAAAAAGCATTGCTGATTTTGACTTCTCTGAATAAGAAAAGGCTGCATGTAAATATTCATTACCTAATAAGGTTACATCGTCTAACTGCAGCGCTATCCGCTGTGCATCTTCAAATAATTCAGCTGATAAAATACTTAAATCCAATAAATCTTTTTTATTACTGGTTCCTGCTCGCATCATCCTTAGTAATTCATCGGCCAAATCAATTGCATCCAATGCATAAATCAGGTGATTTTTTTGAAGTGAATATCCAAAATAAAAGCTTTCTAATATATTAGCTTTTCTTAAAAGAAGCACAACTTGAAGATTTAGATTATTAACATCATCTTCTTGTGGATTCGTTGAAAATTGAAGCTTTTCAAATTGGAAACTATTCGCTTTTAATGCTCTTTGAATAAATGAAAGCGACTCTTCATACTCTTGCTGTTTTAATTTTAATTCTGATAGATTTGCAAAAACATTTGCAAGTTCAGTATGTCTAGTACCATAATTCTGTTGGTATATTTCCTTAGCCTCATTAAAATAGTCCTCTGCTAGTATTAGTTGATCCGTTTTAAGATAAACATTTCCAATGTTAGCTTTAATAAAGGCTTCGGTTGGCAATCCTTTTTGATGTTCTTCATTCCATTTATTTAAAGCCGTATTTAATAATCTTAAAGCATCCACATAATTTCCTTGATTTAATTCTACTAAACTAATATTAATAGAAATTTGAATTATTTTATCCAGATATCTCTTACCATTGATTTCATAAATCTCTAAGGCTTTCTCATAGTTTCTTATGGCTTCTTTTGCGTCAGTTTGGGCATATACCAAACCAATATTATTCAAAACATCTGCCAAATTTTCTTTGCTTATATTTTCAACTTCTTTGTAATGATGAAATGATTGAAGCAAATATTCTAAGGCTTGATCTGTCTTGCCAGAATTCCATAATAATAAGCCATAATTCTTTAGATTTCGTGCATATAATTCGGAGTTTTTAGCGATAGAATCACTTTTCTCATGAAGTAAATTATTCAATAAATCTTTTGCCAAATCATTCCTACCCCATAAAAAATTGAGTTCTGCTATTAATGCTTTATTTTCTACAGTAGGTGCTAAATCCTTAACTCTTAGAATTAGTTGATCAATGCTCTTACTTCTGGACTCTTTGATAGTCCTATGATAATCCTCAGATAATAACTGACCATAAGAATTAATTGATATAAAAAATAAAAGTAAAATTACAGGATGTTTAAACATTGCTAAAAATTATAGTTATAGCTTAAATTAATAACATGTTTCCTGGTTAAACCATCAGGGTTAACATCTCTGTCTGTAATTTTATGTCCATAAATAAGTTGAATACTTGAAAACACATTGAATTTATAATTCAATCCTGCCAATCCAGATAGTGCTAAACCTGTAGTGCCATCTAATTTCACATATTCATCATTATCATTAAGCACTTGATCTTTAGTGATTCTATAGATAGGGAGCAGTCCAATACTAAGATTTAATCTTGACATTCTAAAATTCCTTTCCAATCGCATCATGATATCAGCACCTCTTTTTAACATTTTACTTCCATCATGTTTTCTAACATAATCCATCCCACCTTCATACCAAGCCCATTTTTCTTCCGTGGG
>QNXU01000200.1 GCA_003973485.1 Bacteroidota bacterium
AGATGCAGAATCAAGTTTATCCATAGTAACATACCAACCGGAACCAAAACTAGAAATATTATTTGCTCTAATATTTCTTAAAGAGCCGATTTCAAAATCATCCGCATAAGATTGATTATCAGTTGGTGTAAAAGTGATAGGACTAGTTCCTTTTTGAATTAAAATCATTCTATCATCACCATTACCCAAATAAAATTTGATTCGAATTGTTGAATCAGATATATTTTCAACTGTCAATTCAGAAGCCATTTGTGTTGGAGCAGGCAATGTAATATCCACATCAGCCTGCCATCCTTCCGAACTAAAATCAGTAGTCTCAAAATCTCCACTTTCAAACTTAACAGTTAAGGACTCTCCTGAAGAAGTAACGCTTAATGGCAGTGTATGACTGGACCCCGAAAAAGACTCTAAAAGAGTTGCCGTGGTATCTGCCCCATCAAAAATCTTCAACTCTTCATAAGATCGAACTTCCAATTGATTGAAAGTTAATTTCACAGATTTTCCGGCTTCTGCTGAATTTAGTGTTAAAACTTGTGATTTATTTGGGAAATAGTAACCCGCTCCACCATCATCATAGAAACTGTCACCCGTATTTACGGAAACATTTCCATTTTCCATATAAATATTTCCTGTATCTAAAGTTGTCGCTATTTTTGAAAAACTAGTTGAAGTACTTTGATACTTAATACTAGAATTATCTGAAGTAGAATTTACTTCCATTCTGGTGATATAATACTCTGTATTAGGGTTGAGTCCATCAATTTTAACCTGATTTTCCTTTCCTTGATAAACCACGTAAGTATCAGTCCCCACCAAATCCCCATTTCCAAAAGTAGTACTAGCAGTATATTCTGTATCATCTGCAACTGTCACATCTGGATAGGTACCTTCACGCATAAACACAATTCTTTCTTGCCCATCTCCAGCAGTTAGTCCTAAATAAACACTATCGCTAAATATTCTTGAAAAATAAAACTGTCCATTATCAGTTGGGATGGGTACCGAATTAATTTCCCAACCTTGGGAATCGTCTAAAACCAGAGAATTTTCTAAGCCAAATGTGGCTGATCCTGTGAAATCTACATCAGAAATATTCACATAGGTTCCGTTTATGCTTATTCCTGAACCAGTAAGAAAAGCTGTGTTTCCTTCAGTAGAAGAAATGATATGGACTAAGTCGGTATCTGTACCATTCACGTCAATAGAGGAAGTCACCGTTTGAGTACTTCCAGCTTCTAATTCAAGCTCTACGCCTGCATTTACTTGTATACTGGAAAAAGTGTTATCTCCAGTTACATATACATCATTAAAAAGATCTGGCATAGAAGCATTGAAACCATGATATTGCTTTGATCCACCATAAAATTCATCATTACAATTAATTATAGAATTTGTTGCTATAACCGCTATATCTACATTATCATTTACATTCCATCTTTCTACATTAATAGTCGCATTAGCAATATTTAAGGTTCGTGGGGAAGAATAGAGCGCATTGAAATAAGTGAAATTGAAAGTATTTGCTCCATAATTAACAGTACCTGAATTATGGTAATAAACATTAGCTCCTAATCCTGAATTTAGTGTCATTTCTGAACTCCCTCCCATCGTAATACTTACTGCATCAAGATTAGCATTAAAATTATTTTGCCCTACAAAAATGGTCTCCGGTGTATCAAAAGTAAAATCAATAGCTGAATTTAAAGAAAGAGTCACTTGATTTGATATATACAAAGACCCGTATATATTCCAATTTCCATCACCAATAAAATCTATAGTAAAGCCTAAATTATCCGCATTGAGATCATGAAAACTAATATTCTGATTGAAGTTTACCTGCTGACCATCAGATGTAAATGAATTTGAATCAAAAAATAGATTATCTTCAGTTGAAGGCATAGCTGTATGCAAAGTTGATCCACCACTAGTTGTTGCCCAATGATTTAAGTCGTTTACATCACCACTACCTCCTACCCAATAGTAGTCTGCTGCATACACATTTAAAGTAAATAAAATCAAAAATAAAGAAGTTAGTAATCTGAGGGGAGCGTAAAATTTTTCCATAAAGAATTTAAAGTAATTGATAGATATTTTAATAGGAACAGATTTTTCCAAAATCCAAAACTAACGTATTCATTATCAGTAGCAAACTTCTTTTATACAATTGTTTACATAATCATTGTAAATGAATAAAATACTTAAAATAGTACCAAAGAATTTGCAATCCCCATTAATCACCACTATAATTGCACCATCAATAAGGGGTGCCTTAAAATAACGGGCTGAGAATATACCCTGAACCTGATCTCGGTAATGCGAGCGTAGGAATTTTGAATTTAAATCAAGAAATAAATATAAAATTAAAATAGGATTAAGGAACAAAAGTTCTGGTTAATCCCTTATGAAGACAAAGCGTTTCAACGCTGGGGTGCCTTAATACAACGGGCTGAGATCATACCCAATGAACCTGATGCCGATAATGCGGTCGCAGGGATTTTGGTTAAGGAAAATGAAAGGAGGTAATTACCCCGCCTCCATGAGTTTCACTAACAATTATTTAATTTATTAACATGTTACAATTATTTAAAAAAATGCTATTGACAGTAATAGCAGCACTTGCAGTGTTCACTGTTCATGCTCAAAACTCTATTACTGGAACTGTCAAATCAGAATCTGAAGATGAAATCTTAGTAGGTGCTAATATAGTTTTATT
>QNXU01000054.1 GCA_003973485.1 Bacteroidota bacterium
TTATCATCAATAAAATGATAGTAATTCCCTTCTTTCCATTCCTTATAGCCAAGCGTTTTGGTTTGAATTAATGTTTTGGCGATATCTTTAGAAACAATCACTTCTTGAGAAGTCTTTTTCAAGCCAACATAAATCTTCAAAACATCATTAACCATTACTGGAATTTCAACAGAACCAGAATCGCTTAATTGAATAGGTATTGAAATCTCATTTCTTTTAAATGCCTCATCCAAAAATATTTTATCCATATCTATTGGTTCTTTTGCCTTTTCGGGATAAATCATTTTAAATTCATCAATAGACCAATCAGACCAGTAAAGAATAAATTTCTTATTGCCGAATACAATTTTGATATCTTCTAAATTTGGATTGGTTGGTTTTCCTGCATTCCATCTTCCTTCATACATCTCTCCTGATTTGGCAATCATTCCTTTCAAATCACCGTAAACCCAATGATCTAATCCTCCTTCAAGATATACTAATTTAAAAACATCCTCTTCCTTTGCTAAGGCAATAGAATATGACCTATTATTTGCAGAGAGAGAATAAACTCCTTCTATGGGTTCTCTTCCAACATTTTCCCATTTCTGTTTTAAACTGTCTAATTCAAATTGGGCCTGAGCGATGAATGGAAGGCTTATAATCAAGATAATAATGAATAATTGCTTCATGGTTTAGCTGATGTAATTTTAAGATTGCTTCAAATATAGGGGCAAATCAGCTAATTAGAAAAAATATGACTGAATGAAATATTTTGACCAATTTTCAACTTAAAACTTTAGAAAAAGCAATTAAACTCCTGATTTCTTTTAACCAATCATAAAAACTGTGATATCAAATCAATTATGTTATGTAATTTTTCTTAGTTTTGTCCCCATTCACAAAAAATTTGACTTATTGAACTATAAGCTTTATGCAAGAAGTAAATAATTTCCTCATTTTAATTGACAGTTTTATTGGGAGTGCCACTTGGTTTCCTTACGCACTATTGGGAACAGGTCTATTTTTCACCATTTATTTAAAATTTCCACAAATTCGGTTTTTCAAACATGCCGTTAAAATTGTAAGTGGAAAATTTGACAGAAAAGATTTACCAGGAGACACCTCTCACTTTCAAGCTTTAGCAACCGCTTTATCTGGTACAGTTGGAACTGGAAATATTGCTGGGGTTGCATTTGCTATACACTTGGGAGGTCCAGCTGCCTTATTTTGGATGTTAGTAACAGCAGCAATTGGTATGTGTACAAAATTTGTGGAAGTTTCACTTTCTCATAAATACAGAACCAAATTAAGTGATGGCACCATGGCTGGTGGCCCAATGTATTACATGAAAAATGCTAATTTCAAATTCAATGGTAAAAAGGTGAATTTAAAATGGTTAGCTGCCATTTTTGCATTTGCTACTGTTTTATCATCATTTGGAACAGGTAGTTTACCTCAAATAAATAGTATCTCCAGTACGCTATTAGCTACTTTCGGCATTGATCAGGTAGTTACAGGAGCTGTTTTAGCTGTGCTTTTAGCCTTAGTAATTATTGGAGGAATTAAAAGAATAGCAGCTGTTACTTCCAAATTAGTGCCTGCAATGGCTATTATTTACTTTATAGGAGCATTCGCAGTTATTCTTTTCAATTATGAAAACATCATTCCATCACTAATTGCGATTTTTGGAGATGTATTTACAGGCTCAGCTGCAACAGGAGGTTTTATAGGTGCCAATATTGCTTATGCTTTTAATAGAGGTGTAAATAGAGGTTTGTTCTCTAATGAGGCTGGTCAGGGTTCTGCTCCAATTGCTCACGCTTCAGCAAAAGCAAATGAGCCGCTTTCAGAAGGTATGGTGGCTATATTAGAACCTTTTATCGATACCATCATTATTTGTACTGTTACGGGTTTAGTATTGCTTTCTTCTGGTGCTTGGAACGAAAAGCACATCAATAAATTTGAATATGCTGAAATAGAAATTTTAGAGAAACAATATGTTGAAACCAATAAGGAACATAAGAATAAAATTTATCTTCATATTAATGATGAAGAAAAACTCCCTACCTACTCAGGAGAATTAGAAGTTGTGGATGGTAAAATTCAAAATAACGATGACTTTACCTTTATTCATAGCAGAAGTTTTGCAGATAACATCATGGTTTATAAGGATGAAGGCCTATTAACTGATGAAGTCTTTACAGGTTCAGTAGCCATTACTAATGGTAAAGTTTCAGATGATAGACCAATTAAATTCATAGGCGAATCGCTAGTTCACAGTGCCCCTTTAACCGCATTAGCATTTAAAAGAGGTTTCTTCGGTGATTGGGGACAATATATAGTTTCCATTGGGCTTTTACTCTTTGCATTTAGTACCGCGATTAGCTGGTCTTATTATGGAGATAGAGCCATGACGTATTTATTTGGCCCAAAATCTGTCATCTACTATAGAATAGTTTATGTAGTGGCATTCTTCTTTGCTGCATTCCAAGATACAACCATTATCTGGACATTATCTGCTATTACAATCGCATTAATGACTATACCTAACTTAATAGGTATTCTATGGTTAAGAAAAGATATGAAGAAAACTATTGGTGAATATGGAGATTTCTTTGAGGAGAATTTCCCAGGTGAAAAGCATCCTAAGTTTAAATAAGAGATTTAATTTTAGAGAAAATTATAAAGGCTGTCCTTTTTGGGGCAG
>QNXU01000445.1 GCA_003973485.1 Bacteroidota bacterium
CTTCCAACTTCTCCACTTTCCCTTTATTAATTTCAAATCGCATCATTGTCCTAATTTTATGAAAACCTTGATTTCCTGCTGCTCCAGGATTTAGATAAAGCAAATTACCATGCTTGGGGTCAGGCATAGCTCTTAGAATATGCGAATGCCCACAGATAAAAACATCCGGTCTTTCGGATTGGATTAATTTTCGTACTCGCGGATTATAAGAAGGTGGCTTCCCTCCTATGTGCGTCATGAATATTTTCACACCTTCCCTTTCAATAAATAAATCTTCTGGGTAAGTCCTTTGAAAATCAGGTGTATCAATATTTCCGTAAACGACCAAAGTTGGGGCAATCTGATTTAGCTTCTCCATTATTTGACCTGCCTCACCCACATCTCCAGCATGCCAGATTTCATCGCAATCTTTGAAGTATTTTGGGATGGTTTCATCCCAAAAGCTATGGGTATCGGAAATTAAGCCTATTTTCATTTATCTATTAGATTTTAATGTCAGCAACTTTTCCAAAGTTCAGAACTTTGGAAAAGTATTAGCCAGCATGTCTTACAAATCCAAATCATCTAAGTAAGCCTTTATAATATTACCCAATTCAGCAAAATCTTCTTCAAAGCTTTCCTTACTATTCAATTTCCCTTTCACGCTCACATAGAACTTAATTTTAGGCTCCGTACCAGATGGTCTGGCAGAAATCTTACTTCCATCTTCCAAGAAAAATTGCAACACATTAGAAGAATCAAAATTCAACTTGGTTTTAACTCCACTCTCCATATTCAAAATGGTGGATTTCTGATAATCCCTTACCTCTAAAACTTTCGTTCCAGCCAAACTCTTTGGAGGTTCTTCTCTAAATCTGCTCATCATGGCTTTAATTTCTTCACTACCAGACTTTCCTTTTTTAGTAATAGAAACCAAATCTTCACGGTAAAAACCAAACTTCATATACATCTCAATAAGATAATCATAAAGTGTTTTTCCTTGTGATTTTACATAAGCCGTCATTTCAGCTATCATGGCAACGGATGCAATGGCATCTTTATCACGCACATAGTCGCTGATCATGTAACCATAACTTTCTTCACCCCCGCCAATAAAAGTCTTTTCACCCTCCAATTCACGAATAACCGATGCAATGTTTTTAAACCCGGTTAATGTATCAAAACTCTCCACTTGATAGGCATCTGCTATATTTTTGAAAAGTTCGGTGGTCACAATTGTTTTTACAATATATTGGTTACCATCTAACTTTCCTAACTCGCTCCATCTGCTCAATAAATAATAAATCAATAATGAGCCTGTTTGATTTCCATTCAGCAACTCAAACTCATTTTTTGCATTTTTAATCGCAATCCCCACTCTGTCAGCATCCGGGTCAGTTGCCATCACAATATCCGCATTCACTTCTTTCCCTTTGGCAAGAGCCATAGACATTGCTTCCTTTTCCTCAGGATTAGGATAAACTACCGTAGGGAAATTACCATTTGGTTCCGCTTGTTCCTGCACAATATGCACATTCTTGAAGCCATACATTTCCAGAGCTTTAGGCACTAAGGTGATGCCTGTACCATGAATAGAAGAAAAAACAATATCAATGGATTTATCAGCTTCTGTTGCATCAGGAAAAAGGGATATTTTCTTTATTTCTTCCAAATAGGCTTCATCAATATCCTCTCCTATGGTTTCTATTAATGCTTCCTTACCCTCAAATTGTACATCATCAATAGAGGTAATGGATTGCACTTCATTCATCACATTCAAATCATGTGGTGCAACCATTTGAGCACCATCAGTCCAATAAGCTTTATAGCCATTATATTCTTTAGGATTATGGGAAGCGGTTAAAACCACACCACTTTTACAGCCCAGATGCCGAATAGCGAAAGATAATTCAGGTGTAGGTCTGAGACTATCGAAGAAGAATACTTTTATGTTATTTGCTGTGAATACATCCGCCACCACTTTGGCAAATTCCTCGGCATTATTTCTACAATCATGAGCAATAGCCACGGAAACACCTTGTTCTGTGAAAGTTTTGTTGAGATAATTACTTAATCCCTGAGTGGCCATTCCGAGCGTATATTTATTCATTCGGTTACTGCCAACGCCCATTATACCTCGCAAACCACCAGTTCCGAATTCTAAATCCCTATAAAATGACTCTTCAAATTCTTCCTTATTATTTTCCTGAAGATCTCTGATTTGCTTTTTAGTGGCTTCATCTACTACTTTACTATCCAACCATTGTTGGGCTTTATCCTGACTTGTCATATTGGTTCTATATTTTTAATGATTTAAGATCTAATTTTCAAAGCTTAGTGCTTAAAAACATAGTTTCCTTATGTTTTACAAGGCTTAAATTACAGAATAATCAATTAGCAAAAAATAAATACTGTTTGAAAAATACCTAAAAAGAAAAAACCATAGAAAATGATTCCTATGGTTTAAAAAAAATTCAATTTGCTTTTTATGAAGCAAGTGTACTCTTGTGCTGATTTGGTCCAAGCGGACGCTTGAACCAGTTAGAGAATCTAGCTTCCATAGCGCAAGCGTCCGATTGTGCTCAGTTAGCAAAAGTACTAAAGTTGGCGCACTCATGTGCCAATGCTAGCTTAATAAAAAGCAAATTGAATTTTTTTTAAACCATAGGAATCATTTTCTATGGTTTTTTCTTTTTAGGTATTTTT
>QNXU01000103.1 GCA_003973485.1 Bacteroidota bacterium
CAGGATTATAAACGATGACTCTGCCTCTGATAGTTAATCCGAACCATTGATTGTCTACATCTCTAAGGTTTGAGGAAATAGTATTGTTTAAACTTTCAGATTCAACCGATTGTAAAAGTCCAGCTTCTTTAGCTCTGTGTAATCTGCCAGCGTCTACAGTGATCAAAACATCAGCTGGAGAATTTTCACCTTCCAAAGTCATTTTTTGAATTAATTCATCAGCATTGGCACTTACAACATTCACTTTTATGCCTGTCTTTTCTTCAAAATCTTTGAAAAGTTGCTGATCTGATTCGTAATGTCTATGGGTATAAACATTTACTTCCTGACTTTCTTCTTTAGCTGATTCTCCTTCTTTATTGGAGCTTTGGGAACAAGCCCAAAGGGTGCTTATTGCTAATAGCGATAGAATTATATTTTTCATTATAGTTGTTGATTTTAAAATTTCGAAGGCAAATTTAATCATAATTGGATTAATTCTAAATAATAAAGCTATTATTTTGATACAATTATTTAAATTGCAAATCTTAAGGTTTTACGGTTAAATAATCCTCTAAATATATGAAGGCTACTATTTCTCAACTTGAATATATTATTGCTTTAGATACTTATCGGCACTTTGGAAAGGCGGCTGAGAACTGTTTTATTACTCAGCCCACTTTGAGTATGCAGATCAATAAGTTAGAAGATAATTTGGGGGTAAAAATTTTTGATAGAAGCAGACAACCTGTTGTTCCTACTGAATTGGGTACTATGATTTTAGAGCAAGCTAGAAGGGTAGTAACCGAAGCTAAAAAGATGGAGGAAATCATTGAAGATCAGAAAAAAGAAGTGTCCGGAGCCTTGAAAATCGGAGTTATTCCTACAATCGCTCCCTACCTTTTACCTTTATTTGCCAAAAGTTTTATGAATAAATATCCATCTATTCATATTCAAGTACAGGAATTGTTAACGGAGGATACTTTAGCCAAAATTAAATCAGAGGAAATTGATGTTGGGATTTTGGTTGGTCCATTAAATGATAATTCTTATAGAGAGATTCCTATTTATTACGAAAAATTTTTGGGGTATGCCCACAAAACAGATTTGGAACCGTCAGATAAAGCAATATCGGGAAATGATTTGGAGAATAACGAATTGTGGTTGCTCAATGAAGGGCATTGTTTCAGAGAGCAAGTTTTAAATATATGTCAAAATAGAAATTTCGATAATATCCTGAATTACCAAAGTGGTTCTTTGGAGGCGTTAAAAAGAATGGTGGATAAGCAAGGAGGGGTTACTTTACTTCCAGAATTGGCTACTTTAGATTTATCCAAAGAAGATCAAAAAAAGTTGAGAATATTTAAGAAACCCACGCCTTTCAGAGAAGTGAGTCTGGTGATGAAAAGAGATTTTCTCAAAAGAAGGATTATAGAAGCTTTGCAAAAAGAAATAATCGACCATCTTCCAGAAAATATGAAGCAAAGGGAGGAAAATGAAATTCAGGTGATTAATTGGAGGTGAAAGTAGATTGGAGAGTAGGTGTTTTGAAAATAATTTTCTACTTCATATCTAAATTTTTTGTAATTTAAGTTCCGTAAAAATAGTAGTTCACATGAAGAAAGAATTAGGAAGAAACGAGCCCTGCCATTGTGGTAGTGGGAAAAAATATAAGAATTGCCACATGGGCAAAGAGTCTTCGGGCATTAATAATAATAAAAACCTTCTATACATTGCCATTATGGTAGTTATTGTAGCTATTGCCGGTTTTTCAGTTTATTACAATGCACAACAAAGTCCATCACAAAACAGGAATTTGAATAGTGGGCCAGTTGCTCAGCCCCCAGGCGAAGCACCTCCCGGTAAAGTTTGGTCATCGGAGCATGGGCATTGGCATGATAAATAAGCTATCGGTTTGTTTTGAACTCTCTCAAAAGCATTAGTTTTGTATTTCCAAAAAATTTAAGCTCAAGGGAATATGTTCAAAGTAATCTGTACCGACATAGACGGAACTCTCTTAAACCCAGAAAGAGAATTATCAAAAAGAACGATAGATATCATAAGAAGTATTAAAGATGATATTGCGGTAGTATTGGCTTCCAGCAGAATGCCTGCCGCTATGCGTCATTTGCAGGAATCTTTGGATATAGTAGATCAGCCTTTGATTTGCTATAATGGAGGCTATATTATTTCTCAAAGAGAAGGTGTTAAGGTCTTGGATTCAGTGAAAATTCCTTTTACTTTATGTGAATTCATTGCAAAATGGAGCCATGATAAAAATTTGCATGCCGGTTTTTATTTGGAGGATGATTGGTTCGCTCCTGCTGAAGATCAGTGGACTAAAAGAGAAATCAATAATACTAAAGTTCAAGCTTCTATATTCTCAGGCTTGGATTTAATGGAAAGTTGGAAGTCCCAAGAAAAGGGAGCTCATAAAATAATGTGTATGGGTGAACCTAAATTAATTGATAACTTAAAGAATTAATAAAGTGGATAACTCGATAATAAATGCACTTTGGGTAATGGCTGCCATTGGAGGAGTTGCTGCAGTAATACTGTATTTTGTTGCTCAAAAATTTAAGGTAATTGAAGATCCTAAGATTGATCTTATAGATGAAGCTTTGCCGGGGGCAAATTGTGGAGGATGTGGATATGCTGGTTGTAGGGCCTTTGCTGAAAATCTCGTAAAATCAG
>QNXU01000361.1 GCA_003973485.1 Bacteroidota bacterium
CAGTGCTTATGTTACACTACCTGGAAAATTCTCTGCCCAGCCGGCAACCCCAAATCCACTTCAGGATATCAATATTGGTACAGTAAACGGAAAAGAGTACTTCTATGTCGACTACAACCTCAGTCTTGTAAACTCAAGCATCAATATGCCTATCAAAGCAACACTTGACTATACACTAAACCTCATTGATGCGAACGGAAATACAGTTGGAACAACTAAAGAAGTCTCTAATCTTCCAGAAGGAGATTATACGGTAGTGGCAACTGATAATACAGATTCATTTTGTGAAGCTACTGCAACTGTTACAATTAACAATGAACAAGTAATTCCCACACTAACCGTGGAGCAAGTTTCGCCTTTAACAGTTTGTGATTTGAGATTAGCCAATGGAGCTGCAACTGCAAGAGTAAATGATGGTTTTATTGGTTATACATTTGAATGGTTTGAAGGTAATTCAACTTCTGGTATTGCGGTTCATACTGGACCCGATTTTTCTGAGATGGAAGACAATGTGTATACAGTAAGAGTAACCGACAATATAACGCAATGTAGTAGTGAACAAAGCATTACGATTTCTGCTGAAATTCCTAGTGTAGAAAACCCAACAATAGAAATCTTAGCAAATGACACGAATTGTCAGGTAGACAATGGTTCATTAAGAGCAGATGTTGGCGGTAATACTGGAAATTATATATTCGATTGGTTTAGAGGTGAAAATGCAACTGGCACCGCCTTTTCTACAGGAGAAAGAGTTTTTGATTTAGCAGCAGGTATATATACTGTAATTGCAACGGACCTAAGAACTGGCTGTGCATCATCACCAGTAACTGCTGAAATTACGGAAGATTTAATTTTCCCAGAATTAGAAACTGAATCAGAAGGCTCTTTTTGTGGAGAGAGCAATGGTTCTGCAACAGTGTATATTGAAGGAAATGCAGAAATCAATAGAATTGAATGGTATAATAGTTTTGGTAATCGTGTTGCTGTTGGGCCAAATTTAGCGGATGCCCCAGCTGGGACCTATACAGTAAGTGCAGAAACTGCAAACGGTTGTTTTGTCGAGAAAGAAGTTGTCATAACATCCGAAATACAAGCTTTCAATGGAATTTCAAGAAATGGTGATGGTTCAAACAGCTACTTTAAAATTGATTGCATAGGACAATACCCAGAGAATATTGTTAAAATCTACAACAGAGCTGGCACCTTAGTATATGAAGCGCAAGGTTATGATAATAATAATATCAAATTCGATGGAGTAGCGAACAGAGGAATTAATATCTTAGGAGAAAATTTACCTTCAGGCACTTACTTTTATGTAATTGAAAAGAATGATGGATCAAAACCAGAAAATGGTTATTTAGAAATAGTAAATTAAAATAAATGCATAGCAATTATCTTAAATTTAAGCCTCTATATATTATTGTTTCCTTACTTCTATTGTCAGGAACATTAACTGCTCAGCAATATCCAATATATTCGCAATATATTTTCAACGGCCTCGTGTTAAATCCAGCTTATGCTGGAAGTCATGTGCAGTTAAGTGCTTCTGCAATGTATAGGAATCAATGGGTGAATTTTGAAGGATCTCCTAAAACCTTATTTTTTAGTGCGCATACCTCTCTCATGAAAGAAAGAATGGGGGTTGGTCTTTTGATTAATGACGACAGAATAGGCAGCTACTCCAGTCAAAATATATATGGTAGTTATTCATTTATTATAAAGACCCCTAAAGGTAAACTTGCATTAGGATTCCAAGCTGGAGTTAATATTCTAGCAGCCGACTATAAAAATCTTAATTTAGATGATTTAGGAGATGACTCTTTTGCCGCATTTAGAAACCTAAAACCTAATTTCGGTACAGGTGCATACTTTTATAACAAAAAGTTTTTTGCTGGCTTTTCAGTACCTTTCCTTTTAAATAATGGTTATGGAGACCTGAATATAGAGAATGCCATAAATGAATTAAGATCAGCTAGATATTACTATTTGAATGGAGGTTTAATGCTTCCAATGAATCTTGAAAAAACACTGCATTTTCAACCATCTGTTTTGATAAGAGGACAAGAAGGAGCCCCGCTAAATTTTGACATTAATGCAAGTTTTCTTTTTTATGACTTATTAAATGTGGGAGTATCTTACAGAAATATAGATGCAGTAGTATCCTATATTGATTTTAAATTGAGCGATTCTTTTCATTTTAGCTATTCATACGACTGGACAACTTCAGCTATCAAAAACGCTTCAAATGGTACTCATGAATTTATGCTTAATTATAGAGTGCGATTAAGAAATATACATGATGATGTGATGTGTCCAAAGTTTAATCACTTTATGTAATTAGCAGCATTAAAATTAAGTAATCATATATCAATGTCGTTTAGTTAAGCAAACTTAAAGAAATAATCTGTATATTGTAAGGGTATATAGGGGGTAACTCTAATACTAAAACAACAACTTCAGATTATCGAATAGTATTAACAAAAAATATTGACCATGAGCTTGATTCAGAAGCATTTCTCAGCCGTTCAAAAGACGGTCATGAAGGGGTATTCACCAGAGATAGAAAGCTAAGCATCAGGCGTTTAATATTCTTCATCATGTCTTTTAAGAGTGCTCTGCAAC
>QNXU01000293.1 GCA_003973485.1 Bacteroidota bacterium
AAGAATTAATGGAAATAGATCCAAGCATTGAGTTTATCAATGCGATTCACCCCAATACGATTATAGGAAAGAATGTTGTGTTGGGAAAAGGAATTATGATCATGGCCGGCTCCATAATCAACGCTGATAGTATGATTGGAGATTTTGCCATTATTAATTCAAAAGCAAGTGTAGGCCATGAATCTATACTCCGTGAGTACAGTAGCCTTGCACCGAACTGTACGTTGGGAGGTAATGTAACGGTAGGGAAGTATTCTGCTATTTCCATAAGCGCGACCATCTTAAATGGCATTGGGGTGGGGGAGCATACAGTTGTGGGGGCGGGCGCTTTATTGACAAAAGACGCTGATTCCTTTTCCATATATTATGGTGTGCCTGCCAAATTGATTAGGCCAAGGAAACTTGGAGAAAAATATTTGTAAGCAAATTGTAGTGGGTTCCCCTAGTGCTACTTTAAATAATTTTGTTGAAAATCATCTGTTGTTGAGTGCCCTTTATTAGTATGGCTAAAGCGTTGAGTACCTTAAGGAAAAAGATGTTTTGGGGATTGGATTCCATAAAAGGAGCTCCTATAAAAAAACATTTTGAAGAAATAAAAAGTATTATTGAAAACCCCATTAGTGAGGAGACGGTTCGTATAAAAAACACGAATTTGGTAAGGGTTTTGACCCACGCTGCGAATACCACGCCATTCTACCAAGTACATAGTGAGTTTGAAAGGCTCCAGGATTTTCCAATAATAAACAAAAGTGTGATATTGGAAAATTTCGAAGCATTTAAGTCCTTCAAATTCCACGGAAAAAAGTTGCATTCCGTTTCTTCCAGTGGATCCACAGGCATACCATTTAGAATTTTTCAGGATAAGAACAAGAAAAACAGGAACGTTGCCGATGTCATCTATTTTTCGGGACAGGGAGGCCATGTATTGGGAGATAAGCTATATTTCCTTAAACTGTGGGATTATAAAAACCAAAAAGGAAGATTGGTCTCTTGGTTACAGAACATTTATGCCCATAATGTTATGGATACTTCAGAAGAGGATTTGATTGGTTTGGTTTCTGATTTAGTGAACGATAAGCGACCAAAGAATATTCTGGGTTACCCTTCTTTTTTTGAAGTACTTTGTGATTTTTTGGATACAATGGACGTATCTCCCAATATCCAATGCACCAACTCCGTAATCTCATTTGCGGAAAGTTTGAAAGCCAAAGAGAGGGAAAGGATGGCCAATTACTTCAAAACCAATGTCTATGCCAGGTATTCCAACCAAGAAAATGGTATCCTAGCCCAGGAAACCATTGAAGAACCAAATAAATTAATCCTTAACTGGGGCAGCTACTATTTTGAGGTGTTGGCTCTAGATTCGGATGAACATGTAAAAAAAGGGGAACTGGGTAGACTCGTAATTACAGACCTGTTTAACTATGCCATGCCCATGATACGTTACGATACAGGTGATATGGTAATTTATGAAGAATCCGATGCGGTGCCCTATTTTTCATCCGTTTTTGGACGACGTATGGATACCATATTCAATACGGTTGGCGGTATTATCTCTCCCCATATTTTTTATATGGTTTTGGATTATGGGAAGATTCATCAATTTCAATTTGCCCAAATAGGGAAAAAGGATTATGTTTTTCGGTTAAATGCAAATAAGGAAGAGGTACAAGAAGACCAAATTGTTACTTTCTTTAAAGAGCATTTGGGAGTTGATGCCAATATATCATTTGAATATGTTGTAGAGATACCTTTGCTGTCTTCTGGGAAGCGAAAAAAAGTAACCAATGAATATTTGCAGGTGACAAAGTAACAAAAAAGAGGGCTTATTTTGCCCTCTTTGGTTTTGTCTTAGTTGGAAGAACATTTAAATTTCCATCTACCCTTGTGTTGTTTTTTCCTTTTGTTTTTCTTGTGTTTACATCCCTTTCTTATACACTTCCATGTCTGTTTCTTTCTTTTACAGATTGTTCCAACATTGTCTGCACATTCCAATTCATACGGGATGAAGATGCTTTGTAGATTATTCGTTGGGATGAGGACTACGGCAAGGGAATCACCGTCACCTGGTTCGTAACCTTCCCCATTGGCGATGGCTAGATCCACAATTTCCTGTCCTTTGGTCTTGCTCCAATCTGTACCCAAATAAGCACATAGTGCACAGTTTTGATCATCGATCAATTCCCAAATTGCCCATTGTACGTCGCCAAAAGTATATGTTCCACCACTTGGGCTTGCAGACCCAATAAAGTTTTGGTTCAATACCCAATTGATCAGGTCAAAATTTTCAGGATGCTCAAATTTACCTTCAGGTAAACTTTCATAGCTTGAATAAACATTGGCTTCAAAACATTCATCGGCATGAAGCGATAGATCCACATCCACACACCAAGCACCGTATTCACCGGCTAAATCGGAATCATTAATTGTTAGGTTGAAATAACTGTTGTCCGCATCGACACCTTTTGCTGTTGTACAGGCACTAAGGGTTTCCGGTAGGTCTGGAAACACACTGATGTCACAATCATTCTCCTTGTCCTTTTTATACCTAAAAGTGTGGTTTACGGCAGCGATGGTTTCCTCTGTTTGTGAAACATCCTCCGTGTCGCAACCAATGAAC
>QNXU01000021.1 GCA_003973485.1 Bacteroidota bacterium
GAAACAAGAACATATTTGATTGCTTGGCTATTACTGCTAATTTGGTACCTGAGTAGTTACAAAAATTTAAATAAATCACTTTTTAAAAATTTTATGGTAATGATAATCTAAAAATTCTTTCTTTGGTAAGAATTTATCTGGCAAATTGATTTTTTGATTATCAAATCTTAAGAAGAAATCATGAACTGCTTTTTCATTTTCAAAATCTTCAAAAACATTTGAAACCTTAATTTTAAATTCTGGAGTAATAGTTATGAACCCTCGATCAAATGCTCTATCATGTATTGAGTTTAAACATAGGCCATTTCTTGGGTTTAATCTATTTTCTGAATTTATAGACCAAGGAATTATATGTCCAGCAACCAAAAATTCTGGAATAGATAAACCTGTAATACAGCATTTAAAATAATATGAAGAAAGTATTGTTGACCGAAAGAAGTTTTGGTTTACTCTTTGTTTTATGATAGTTTCTTTTTCTATACCTTCCTTTATATCAGTAATTTCAATATTAGAAACTTCTTCAATAGGTTTATTTGAAAATTTGGCTATTAACTGCTCACTTTCATATGAAAGTTTTTCCCAATTCCCATTAAACTCATCCCAAACATCTTCCTCTAATTTACTTCCATGTGCCAACCCAACAATACCCTGTTTCTTTAATTCTGGGTCAAGTCTTCCGAAATTTCCAATCTTCATGTTTAATGCAGAAGGACTTCTCCCAATAATATTTGCATATTTTATTATAGTAGCATTTGATTTACTACTTGTCTTAAATGGAATTTTACAATAAACATTAAAGGCAATAATCGTTTCTTCTTTTGTCCAATTATTTTTCATTTTCAATACTTAAAACCATGAAGTCTGATACAGAATAATCTAACATTATATAGATAGGACGAAAAATATAGAATACAAAGCAAATTATCACAATTTAACAGCTGTAAGAATCTATCTGAGTAATATTTCTTCTTTTAGCTTCATTTATAACACCTTTAATTTTCTTATTGTAAGTTACTAATTCATGCTATATTTACTTACCTCATATACGAAGAAATTACGCGCCTTTTTTAATTTTAATATTTTCAATTTGAAAGTAAAACAGTCAAAAATAGAGGTACTAAAAAGATTGCAGGGGCTTAAATGCTTGTACAGCAGAGGTGGTAAAAGTAACTTTATCTGATGCTAAAGAATCTAAGAAAACACTTTGTGGTTGGGAAGACTAAATTTCATTACTTATCTATTGTCCTTATTTGAAATTGAATCAAAATTTCAACTGTAGCAATGCTGCCTTTACCTTCTTAGCGAATTCTATGATGAATTTTAATCCTCAGTATACTTATACACACTTTTGTGATATAAACTCGAGAAACATAAGCTGCTTTTTCTGATCATTCCTTAATTAAAAGGTATATTGATCAACAAAAAACCCATTAACAATTTAATGTTAATGGGTTTATTTAATATTTCAATGCTTCTATCTTTTACTTACATACTTTTGCCTCAAAAGTACCATAAATCGAATTTTTCTTGTCTTTTTCTGCAGCAATTTGACCTGAATAAGTATTCTCATCAATTTTGATCAACTCTACTTTTCCATCCATTACACTGATAGAGAGGTTAGTTTCTTGGAGACTGCCATTTATGCCCAATAAACTGAAATCATAAACATTTTGATCGTTTACTGGTAAATCAACACTAAATGCCTTTGGTTGGTATTTTCCGCATTTTTCCACCTCATCTGCTTTTAGGAAATTTAATCTCAATACTTCTTGTCCTTTAATGTTTTGCTCTTGCGTAACCACCACGGAATTTACAGGCACTACTTCACCTTTTATTTTGACTTCTAAAGGCTGCTTTACAAATGCTAGACTAGTTCCCTTCACATACTTGTTAACCAACTCATCAAAAGCTTTCGGAAAATCTTCCTGATTACTGCTTACAAGCGTTTTTCTATAGTCTGATAAAAATTGAGCAAACTCAATTAAATCATCATTTGGCTGAATTTGCATAGGCCAAAATTTGGTTTGACCACTTTCTTCCTTAAGCATAAGCGTCATTTTTTTACCTTTTTCCTCCAAAACAATATAATTGCCTCCGTTGAAAGTAGTCGGCTCACCATTTTCCAATAGATGATCCGGACGACCCATTAAAAATGCCATGGAACGTGACATCACGCTATTCAGCCTTTTACGATCGACCATTTTAATTTTGTCTTGGTTCTCCATCATTGCTTTTTCGAATCGTTTACCTAATAGATCAATGTAAATGGATGCTAAAGCCTCGGCATGTTCGCTTGAGATTTTCTCATCCTGGATAATGAGTTCCTTCATTATGTCTTCATCTGCTGCTTCTATAGCTGTTTTAAATTGGGGCAATAATTCCTTTGGTTCATTTGAGCAACCAAAGGCAATAAAACTGATCAGACATGTAAAAAGAATTAAATAACGCTTCATAAATATTATTTTTTTAGGTAGTAATTTATTAAAGTCTCAATATTACGATAATTGAGTTGGATTTCAAATTTCAGGCTCTTCTATTCCAAAACATGAACCCCAAAATCATTATTACCCCCCCCCTATTAAAAGAATTAATAAATAAGGAATATTT
>QNXU01000281.1 GCA_003973485.1 Bacteroidota bacterium
CATACCAGCTGAACATTTCGCCATCTACTATAATAAAGTTGGCATTAGGAAATTCTGCTTTTAGTTCTTCAATATGCTTTTCTTGAAATGGGAAAGGCTCAGAAGAAAGGAAAATATAATCTGGATTAGCTTTTACTATTTCACTTATTTCAATTTCAGGGTATCGATTTTTTGCAATTATATTTTTAAAGCCTGAGTAAGCTAACATTTTGGAAATAAAAGTATCAGTCCCAGCCCACATCCATGGATTTTTCCATATACAATAGGCTGCTTTGATAGGTGAAGTAGGTTTCTTAATAGCATCAAATTGCTGATTAATATTATGAATTAATTTCTCAGCTTTTTCACTTTCACTTGTCAACTCGCCTATATCATTCATCATATGTATAGCCGAATCAAAATCATTTACATCGGACACGTAAACAGGACAAATTTTTATTAGCTTTTCAACATACTGCTTTACATTTTCCTCCTTACTAGCAATAATCAGATCTGGCTGAAGTTCCTTTATCTTATCTAAATGTTGCTGTTTAGTTCCTCCAATAATTTCCTTTTCATTCAACATATTTTTAGGATGAACACAAAATTTAGTGACTCCTACAATCCTTTCATTCAAGCCTAAATCGAATAAATATTCAGTAATTGAGGGTACTAGGCTAATAATTCTATTTGGATAGCTTTCTAATTGAACTATATTACCAATTTGATCTTTTAAAATGGTCATAAATCAAGCTTATGAAAATTGAGGTACAAAAAAAGCTTCATCTAATTGGACGAAGCTTTGAATTATTTGTTTAAATCGATTTATATGGCGATTCCCATATTAACCAATTGACTAGATACTTTTAGTTTACTATCAGTAAAAGTAGCCTGGTTAATTTCGAATTTTAACTTTCCTCCAACTTCTCTAAAATTAATAGAGGATCCTTTTTTACCCAAACCTGATTTATCAGTAATAATTAAGGTTGGTTTGGTATCATATTTTTCTAAGATGGTTTCAAAATCCTTACTTTTACTAGAAGCTAAATAAATCAAATGAGCATTATTTAATTCTGCAACGTCAGAAACATTAACAATTTCAGCATTTTGTCCTTTTACCTGACGTTGTCCATATAATTTTGACAACTGATTATAAACATCATCATCTCCATATACAGCAATTACAAAATCTCCTGATTTTGTTTCATCAGGCCACTCAATATATTTAATAAAATTAAAAATCAGCATCGAATGGATTTCATGCATCGGTCTTTGTGCCTTTGCATCAAGAGTGTTAAATCCAATTGAAACAAAAAATGCAACAATGAATATTTTAAAAGTAAATTTCATAATTCAAATATTTCGATTCCTACTATCCGTTAAAATTAATACTATTCTTTAGAAATTTATATTTTTATAAAGAAATAAGTATATGTTTACAGTAAAAGATAAAATAAATACAATTTTTACTGCTAATATTTTAATTTAAATTAAAAAACCCTAGCCTTAAGATTACAGCAATCTCCAGCTAGGGTAAAAAACTAAACTAAATCACTATATTTTATTAAATTAAAATCCCCATGCTGGATAATTGACTTGAAATTTTCAAATTATTTCCTTTTATGGATTCCTGATTAATTTCGAATTTCAATTTTCCGTTAATCTCTTGAAAATTAATACAACTTCCTTTTCTACCAAGGCCATTTTTATCAGTAATCATCAAAGTTGATTTTCCTGAAAATTTTTCTTGAGCTGCCTCAAATTCTCTACTCTTATTACTTGATAAGTAAAGAACATGCGCATTATTTACTGCACTTACGTCATCTACATTAACAACTTTTACATTTTGACCTTTTACAGTTCTGTTAGTATAAAAGTTTTGAATTGTAGTTGCAACATTTTCATCACCTACCACTGCTATAACAAATTCTCCTGATTTGGAATCTGCTGGCCATTCTACATATTTAATAAAATTAAACATGAGCATTGAATGGATTTCATGCATTGGTCTTTCGCCTGATTTAAGGTTAAAACCAACCACCATTAGTGCAATTACGATAAGTACTCTACTGATTCTCTTCATTTTACATTAATTGATAATTTACATTACAAAGGTAAAATACTGAGTTGTATCAGTAAATCGAAAATGCACTAATAGCTTTCAGAAGTAATATTTCAGGAAATTAAGACAAATTGTATCTAAAATTATGTTTGTCTTTTAGGTTTACAACGAATGAATATAATAAATCAATAACATATTGAACATCCTTGCTGTGTACCATTTCAACAGTCGTATGCATGTACTTGAGTGGAAGTGATACTAAAGCAGAAGGAACGCCCTCATTGCTATACGCAAAAGCATCAGTATCAGTACCAGTAGCTCTGCTAGCCGCTGATCTTTGGAAAGGTATTTTATCTTTTTCCGCTAATTCTATTAACATTTGCAATAAGTTATTTTGAACAGCCGGACCATAAGTTAATACGGGGCCTTTACCTGTTTTTTGATCACCGCTTTCTATCTTATTATAAAGTGGAGAATGCGTATCGTGACAAACATCAGTGATAACAGCTACATCTGGTT
>QNXU01000100.1 GCA_003973485.1 Bacteroidota bacterium
AAAACGGTAAAAAAGCAACTAAAACATACACTGTAACAAAAGATGAAGGTCCTAGAAAAGGAACTAATGTAGAAGCTTTAGCAAAATTACGACCAGTATTTGCTGCTAACGGAAGTGTAACCGCTGGTAACTCGTCTCAAATGAGTGATGGCGCTGCATTTGTTATGGTTATGAGTGAAGATATGGTTAAAGAATTAAATCTAGAGCCTGTTGCAAGATTAGTAAATTACGCTGCTGCTGGTGTAGAACCAAGAATTATGGGAATTGGACCAGTTAAAGCTATTCCAAAAGCATTAGAACAAGCTGGATTAAAACAATCCGATTTAGAGTTAATAGAACTTAACGAAGCTTTTGCATCTCAATCATTAGCTGTAATTAGAGAGTTAGATTTAAATCCAGACATTATTAATGTTAATGGCGGTGCAATAGCATTAGGGCATCCATTAGGATGTACAGGTGCAAAACTTTCAGTACAGTTATTTGACGAAATGCGTAAACGTGACATGAAAGGCAAATATGGTGCTGTAACCATGTGCGTTGGTACTGGTCAAGGTGCTTGTGGAATTTTTGAATTTCTTTCTTAAGAAAAAAGAATAAAGACAAAAGAAAATAGACTAGTGAATTCTAAAAAAAGACATAATTATAAAAACCTAAAAATCTGGAAATTAGGTTTAGAAATAGCAAATGATATTTCAGATTTACTTTTAGAATTTCCTAATCATGAGCGTTATGATTTATCATCTCAATTAAGTAGATGTTCGGTTTCAATACCAAGTAATATTGCTGAAGGTTCTGCAAGAACAAACAAATCTTTCAGTAATTACATTGATATTTCGTTAGGCTCTTCTTTTGAACTTGGCACACAGCTTTTAATTGCTTTACATAGAAAATATATAAACGAACAAACATTAACAAAACTCGAAGAAAAAATAGAAGAATTTCAAAGAATGACTATGGGTTTTCAAAACGGATTAAACACATAATCTATTTTCTAAACTCTATTTTCTCTTTTCTAAATCAAAAAATATGGCAGAAACTGAAAAAGACATCCTACGTGGCGGTCAATTCTTAGTAAAAGAAACAAATTGTGAAGATATTTTCACACCTGAAGATTTTTCAGAAGAACAACAAATGATGAAAGAATCGGTTAAAGAATTTAATGACCGAGAAATCATTCCTAACAAACCTCGTTTTGAAGCTAAAGACTTCGCGTTAACTGAAGAGGTTATGCGTAAAGCTGGAGATATGGGCTTTTTAAGTGTTGCTGTTCCTGAAGCTTACGGCGGAATGGGAATGGGATTTGTATCTACGGTATTAACTTGTGACTATATTTCTTCTGGCACAGGATCTTTTAGTACTGCTTTTGGTGCACACACAGGTATTGGTACAATGCCAATTACACTTTATGGTACCGAAGAACAAAAACAAAAATATGTGCCAAAATTAGCTTCTGGCGAATGGTTTGGTGCTTATTGTTTAACAGAACCTGGTGCTGGATCTGATGCAAATTCTGGTAAAACTACTGCAGAGCTTTCTGCAGATGGTAAAACATACAAAATCAACGGACAGAAAATGTGGATTTCTAACGCTGGTTTCTGTAACTTAATGATTGTTTTTGCTAGAATTGAAGACGATAAGAATATCACAGGTTTTATTGTAGAATATGATAAAAACAATCCTAACGGAATCACTTTAGGTGAAGAAGAACATAAATTAGGAATCCGTGCAAGTTCTACACGTCAAGTATTCTTTAACGATACTGAAGTTCCTGCAGAAAATATGCTAGCAGGTCGTGGTGAAGGTTTTAAAATAGCAATGAATGCCTTAAACGTTGGTCGTATCAAATTAGCTGCTGCTTGTTTAGATTCGCAAAGACGTATCACAACTACAGCTGTTCAATATGCTAACGAGCGTAAACAATTTAAAACACCAATTGCAGACTTTGGTGCTATAAAAATTAAGTTAGCCGAAATGGCAACTAACACTTATGTTGGTGAATCTGCAACTTACAGAGCTTCAAAAAATATCGAAGACCGCATCGCTTTACGTGTAGAAGCAGGAAACACACATCAAGAAGCAGAACTTAAAGGTGTAGAAGAATACGCTATCGAGTGTTCTATCTTAAAAGTAGCAGTATCAGAAGACGTACAAAATTGTGCAGATGAAGGTATCCAAATTTTTGGAGGTATGGGATTCTCTGAAGAAACACCAATGGAAGCTGCTTGGAGAGATGCTCGTATTGCTCGTATCTATGAAGGAACAAACGAAATTAACCGTATGCTTTCTGTAGGTATGTTAGTTAAAAAAGCAATGAAAGGTCACGTAGATTTATTAGGTCCTGCAATGAAAGTTCAAGAAGAATTAATGGGTATTCCATCTTTTGATACACCAGATTATTCTGAGCTATTTTCTGAAGAAA
Source organism: Bacteroidota bacterium (assembly GCA_003973485.1). Classification (GTDB taxonomy): domain Bacteria; phylum Bacteroidota; class Bacteroidia; order Cytophagales; family Cyclobacteriaceae; genus Marivirga. Next base: position 2,420 of record QNXU01000100.1, read on the forward strand.
AAGAAATGATTGCAAAACTTAAGAAAACCTTCTTGATGGTTGCTGGTGCTGCAGTACAAAAATTTGGACCAGATTTAGAGCAACACCAACAATTACTAGTTGCTGCTGCAGACATTTTAATTGAAA
>QNXU01000327.1 GCA_003973485.1 Bacteroidota bacterium
TATCTTATTAATCTTAGAGTTTCTCATGAATTCATTAATTCGCTACAAATACAAAATCACTGCCCTTTTCATCATTGCCAAATTCACCAAATCGAGGGGTAGTACTCAGTCTCTCCATAAATAATTTGATTTCATCCAAAATAAGGATTCGGTCTTCCCCACCATAAGTTTTTAAGGCTTCCAAAAAACTTTTGGCAAAAGGAGAATGAGAACCTCTAATCCCATCGGAAACGTATTCTTTTCCTCCAGAAGTTAAGTATTTCCTAGTCCGTTTGGAGAGTTTTTTAACTAAATAGGCTTTATCATCAATATCTTCATAAAGTGCCGATCTTGATGATGCTAATACAGGATCAAATGTACCTCCAAAACAGGCATCCATTGCTAAAAAGATATGCTCGCAAGGTATATTATTGATATTACTTCTAATTCTATTGTGAGAGATGTATGTGTTTTTACTGACATCATTAATAATGGAATTCTTGGCCACTAAAAAACCTTCTCCAAAAACTTCATCATATATTCCATGCCCTGCAAAAAATATAAATAACTGGTCTTGGGGTTTATATTTTCTTTGAGCATATTCCCTTAATTTGGTCATCACTTGATCTTGCGTTGGGTCTTTTACAATCTCAATTTGAAAACCATAACGCTCCTCCAACTCCTTTCCGATTGCCTCAGCATCAAAAATAGGGTTTACCAAATCATTCCAGTTATCGTATCTGTTGGTGCCAAATAAAAGCGCATAATCCTTTCTATCAATGGTAACAGCATCCCCAATTGCGTCCAAACCTACCATAATGCTTCTATGTTCTTTTACAGTTCCTCCCTCCTCATTAATGGCGGTCAATTCAATCCAATTTTGTCCTTTTATAACATTCATGGTCAAATCAATCTGAACGTTAAAAGGGTCATCGATTTCACCAGCTCTGGAACCGATTTTCTTTCCATTTTCCCCTACACTGACATCCAGCATAACACTTCTTAAAGGAATGCTGGAAGTGATTATAGCTTTTAATTGAACATGATTTTCCTGTGTGTTGGTATATTCCACCTTTGGATATACCCATTCAATATTTGGAAGTGAAGTATTCAAATCGGCACCTTTATAATTGATGACGATTTTATTAGTTTTATCTGTAACAATTTGAGCAGATGCTATAAATACGACCATGGAAAACATCAATGTCAAACCATATTTTAAACTATTTTTAATTATAGAATCCATTGTTATTTATTTAAGATTACTTTTTTAAATATCGTTTGCCCATTAGAGCCACTCACTGCCAATTTATAAATTAACATACCCGAACTTAAATTTTCAAAATCGCTGAAATTGACTTGAAAATTATAAATACCTGCTTTAAAAACTCCTTCTGCTAATGTTGCCACCTTCCTGCCATCTGTACTGTATAATTCAAGCAAGATTTCATATTCCCCTGATGCTTCTGGTAATAAAATGTTAAGGTTATTGATATTCTTAGTCGGATTAGGATAAGGGTTCCCCATGGACATTTTAAACGGGAGTGGAATACTGTTTTTATCTTTGGTAAGGTGAATGGAGATTTGGTGGTTATCCTTTAAATCCAAGGATATGTTATCATTATCATTCATATTGACCAAAAGTCCGTTGCTTTCATCGATTATCCATAATTGTTTTATCGCATTTTTAAAGGACTCATTATTCCAGCTTAACTTTACATTTCCATTTAATTGGTTTGAAGCAAGATTAAATAGCCAACTTTCTTTTTCTTCAGATGACCGAATGTCCTGTTGAAAATAAGGATAAAAATAATCATCATGGAGGGTAAACATTTCCGTATATTCTAAAAATCTTGGCACTTGCATTTTATCGAAGTGATCCTTTCCATTTAGTGCTTCTTCCGACATTCCTACTGCTGCAATATTTTTCCATCCATTTTCGGTTTCTATATTGATGGGGCAAATCCATCGGCTTTGATCAATATTTGATGAAAAATAGTCAGCTCCCTCCAGTGAAACCCTTGAAGATGTGTTATTTAAATATATATCTAATTCCATATCAACATCAGACCAAACAAAAGCACCCTCAAAAGCATCCAACAAAACATCTTCCTCAAAACCACCTCCTTGCAGATCGTATGTCAATGTTCTGTCAACACTATTAAAGACTTGATTAGTAGATCGAATGACATCCCAATTCAAGGTAATATTATAAGGATTACCAATTTGATTCCATCCTTCCCTCAATGTCATATTAAAGGGAGAGGCAATATTGACTTTACCACTTCCTACCTTAATTTGGGTTTCGCCTTCCGGTTTAAAATTTAACCAATAGCCCTTTCCTAATTCAATCCTATTGATTCCGGAACCTGCATCTACATAATTGCTTCCATCATAATGTACTAATCGCCAATCGGTTTTATAATCCAATTGCCCTAAACTACTAAAAATGGTCTCTATTAAATTATCCTCTAACACAAAAGGAATTGAAAACATCTGCCATTGCGAACTTATATTTAAAAGTGGAATAGCACTGCTTTGGTCGTTA
>QNXU01000160.1 GCA_003973485.1 Bacteroidota bacterium
AAATATCACAAAATTATTAAAGGAGTATGTTGGAATGAAAACGGCATTGAGATACCTTATTTTACTTATGAGCAACAACCTAAATTTCCAGGCGGTACAGCAGCTTTTAAAAAATATCTAAAAGATAATATTCCTAATAATCAAAATTCAAACTTAGAGGTTATTATAAAGTTTTTTATTGACTGTAATGGTAAAATTACAGATTATGAATTTATCAAGAAAAGTAATAATCCTAGCTTAGATGTAAATATTGTGACAGCTATTATGAGTATGCCAGATTGGAAACCTGCAAAACAAGAAAACAAAAATGTAGGAGTTTGGAGAACATTACCTTTAAAATTTTAATAACTACTGCCAACAACGGCTATAATTCATTGCGGCTGAAATTCCTATCGGAATTTCATTGCAATTTACTATCTTTCGGCTATGGCGGAAAGAATCCTGCGGATTTTTCCGCAACAAATCATAGCCAAAGCCCGTTGGCTACAATATAAAAACAGAGCGCAAATTGACTTTCGGAATAGCACAATATACGAACTTAACTCAAGAACAAAATAATTGGATTAATGACTTATCTGTTGAGTTAAAAACGTTTTTTGAAAATCGGAATTATGGTGAAGACCTAAAACAACTCTATTTCGGACTAATAACTGTGAAACCTGAATTTGACCAGTTTTTCAAAAAGAAAAGACCTAGATATCGACCAGGTGAAAGAACTTCATATGTGGACGGAATTGAAATAAAGTCAAATAATTGCGTGGAAATTGATTGTAAAATTGAGTTTAGCCAAGTTTCGAATTTAAAAAAGGACGAGCTAATTGAAAAAGTGTGTAATGAAATACTGACTGAATCTGATAGCCTAACTCGATTATCAAAACTCAAAAAATTTGACTTTGAATCTTATATGTCTGATTTAAAAAATTATCTGATTGACAAAAAGTATACTAAATAAAAATACTGTAGCCAACAATGGCTATAATTCATTGCGGCTGAAATTCCTATCGGAATTTCATTGCAATTCACTATCTTTCGGCTACAGCGGAAAGAATCCTGCGGATTTTTCCGCAACAAATCATAGCCAAAACCGTTGTACAATAGCGGAATTAAAAACTAAGTGTGAAAATTGTGCGAATTCTGAACTTTGAAAACAGCGGAACTTTGCGCAAAAAAAATAACGGAAACTGAATTTTATACTCGAAACCGAAACGTGACGCTGAATTGAAAATGTAAAACGGAACTGTGCGCAGAAACCAACTCGAGCGGAATTTAAAAACGTGAATTAATCACTTCTACTCTATCGAATTCCAAAATTTACGGAATAATAACGTGGAATTGAATAGCAAAACGCAAATCAAAACGCTGAATGAACCTCATAAAACTGAAATATAACTGTAACCAACATCGTATAAATTCAATTGCGGTTGAATTTCCTTTCGGAAATTCAAACCTATTTACTAAATTAGTACCTAACTTAAAATCCTGCGGATTTTAAGCCGCAACTGAAATTTATACACAAACGTTGTAGTGCATTTGAGAAATGAACAGTAAAAAACGAAATTCATATATAATCATAATCGGAATTTTACTGATTTTCGGAACTATATTCTATTGGAATTATTCAACTTTTAGTGGACTAAAAAATAATACTGGATTTACTTACGGAAAAATAGTTGCGAATTGGGAATCCGGAAAACACAAACACGATTATTCAAGATATGAATACCAAGTTAACGGAATTACATTTCAAGGAAGACAAGGAGATAATTATCCGAAAGAAAAATTGGTAGTTGTTGTTTATGACAAAGAGAACCCAAAATTTAGTATGATTGCGGAATATCCTTTAGAATTAATAAACGAACAAAACGATACATTGAAGATTGAGGAAAGGTTTGTGAATTTCAGTTGGTGGGATTATTTGCCAGCTGACAATGTCTCTGATATATGGAAAAAATAACTCTCGAAACTGAATCATATTTGGTAGACGGAAAAGAAAATGAACGCTTTTTCCCTTTCTTGGAACTCGAATTCAATGAAAATGTCATATACGAAAATGATGTTCCTAAATATTATTTGAGTTTTTCTGATGACCTAAATTCTGTTTACGGAATTGGAAATTGGATTATGTCCGATTTGGAGCAAAAAGGACACAAATTAAGAGAAGTAATTATCGAATTAGGTAACAAACTTGACTTGAAATGGGATATTTTCTCAAGCAACGTTGGAAAACAAATTGATGGAAGTTGGAAAACGGAGAAAATTGAATTGATTATATTGACTGATAAAACAATTGAAAAAATAAAAACGCACTACAACAATGTATAACCGCAATTACGGCGGATTCGACTACGTCCGAATCCACTCGGAATTGCTAACGTCAGTGCTTAACCGAAAATTATTAACTTTAATCCCGTAACTGACGGTTATACGAGACCGTTGGCAATAATTATGAAAAACACGAAATTATTAATATTTGGACTTTTATTAATGCTATCATCTTTTTCTTGCTCAAACGATGATGATGGAACTAATTCGAATTTACCTGAAATCACTGAAAGTGGTGAAAACACTTTTGGTTGCAGAATTGACGGACAAGTTTTTGTCCCAAGAGGTTCAGGTGGGTTTAGTGATGGATATACCTCAATACTGTCAGCCAGTTACGGTAGAATCAATTATCCAGAAGAACAAGAAGGTTATTATTTGACGATTTCAGCACGAAATAGAAAAACAAATAAAAGTATCGGAATTGTACTTTTTAAATCTGATGTCCCACTTGCTGAAAATGTAACATATCCTATAGAATTGTTTGAAGAGGGAAATTTTAGTGCAGATTACCGATTTGCTGATTTTAATAATAGTAGTGAAAATTCAGTGCCAGTATATGAATATATAACAAATCAAGAATACAATGGAACAATAACTATAAATAAATTAGATGAGCAAAGCAATATAGTGTCAGGCACATTTGAATTTGATTGTATTGATGAAAGTCGAGAATTGATAAGTACGATTACTGAAGGTAGATTTGATATAATTTATGAGATTCTATATTAAAAATAACTATTGCCAACAATGTATAACCGCAATTACGGCGGATTCGACTACGTCCGAATCCACTCGGAATTGCTAACGTCTGTGCTAAACCGAAAAACATTATCTTTAATCCCGTAACTGACGGTTATACGAAACCGTTGTAGCCAATTTAAGAAAAACGCATTTACTCTA
>QNXU01000157.1 GCA_003973485.1 Bacteroidota bacterium
TTAATGTACATTGAAGCTATTATGATTCCAAAAAATATAGTAAACAGTGGTATCACTATATATAACAACGCTAATCCAAAAATTTTAAAAAATAACCAAAATCCTGACATCTTGTCACCTATTTAATATGTACATGAAATACTAAGTTTACTTTATCACTGAAAGTCTTTTGCTGAAGAAGCTCACTGACTATATCCCAATCACCACCCCCAAGACCACAGCCGATTTTAGGAATGATAACATGAAGTGTGTCATTAAGGGAATTGTTAGTTTCAAAACACCCTTTGGATACACATTCACTTATTGCAGATTCCATGGCTTCAACAAACGCACCATAGTTAAAGTGGCGACGTTCAGTTCCATAAAAAAGCTGTGTATAAAGATTGAAGGCCATCTTATGAGGTGGCTTTTCTTCATCTTGATATACGACCATACTGAACTTTCCAAGCTTTTGATTGCTGTCTCCACCAACTTCAAGATGATATTCCAAATCAGCATGATACAATTCTGGGATTCTACTCTTAACATCACGAGCAATACCACTATTCATAGTAGCTTGGCAGTTAGCACCGTGCATAAATGCATTATACTTGTTGTTCGTTAGAAAGTGATGGACTGCATCACTATTTTGATAATATAAAATTTTATTCATTCTCACCGCCTATGTGCTGTCTGATTAATTCTTTCTTAATCATGTGTTCTATTGTCTCGATTGAAAGTTTCTTATCCATTCGTACCATGACTTCCGGCTCTTCAATGTGACAAACTGCGAGAAGGTACAAAGAACTCATAGAATTGATTCTTATAGGAAATGAATACTTTTCGTCCCTAGCTTCATACATCCTGTGAACATCATGAGGATATAGTTTTAGAAAGTTCTTAAATTTATTAAGATAGGTTGTGTCCATGTTATTGAACTCACCATTAATCTTGAGATTTTTATTGCACCCATGTTCCAATGCACTGAAGATAAAGCAAGTACTATCCTTCAACAAAACAAAGTACTGAGGTTCCTTAAAGGATTCCTTTTTACCAGTCATGTTAAATACTCTCACCGGAGAACCAAATGGTTTAATTCCCCATGTAAAGTCTTTTTTATGTAAATGATAAGAGCCTTTGAAAGTATAAACAACAATATCTAGTGCGTCATTCGTATTCGTATGTTTGACCAAACGCTTCCTGAACTGATATTTTTGTTTAATTGAAGACCATATAGACATATTAGTTCCTGTAATATTCTGTGACCGTGATGCTAAAGTTATCATTTTCATAGAAAAACGGGTCTTGGTTTTTGAATGACGTATCAAGCCTTGTAATTAATGAGTTTGATATAGTTTGGGTGTGTGGTAGTTCGTATTCTTTTGGATCAACAAGGGTATGAAGAACTGCATCAAAGATTTCCAGATGTTTCAAAGAGCTTTCTACAATACCAGCCCCACCAATAACACAGTATTCGGTTTTTTGATCTAGACCATCTTCGCATTGTGATAGAAATTCAATAAATGACTCAAATTGTGACATGTTTTCTACAATAAACTTCAATCCTTTAAAGTTATAATATGTATCGTCTTTTCTGGTAAAGACAACGAGGGTTTTATATTTTTTCTGTACGGTTTCGGGCAACGATAGCCAAGTCTTGTAGCCCATAACCATAACTTTATTGGCACAAAACTTTACAAAATGGTTCATGTCTTCTTTAATTGGAACTCCCCAAGGTAGGGAACCATTGTTGGCAAATTCGCCATTAATGCCTGTCGCGAATGCTAGTCTCATAATACACCTATTTTTCTTTTAATAAATATCGCAATGATCTTGTAATTTTAACTCTCTAATTTCTCCACCACTGTAAGTATCTCTTTCAATGGCAATTTCTACTGCTTTAACTGCTCGGTTTTTATTTTCTTGATTAATAAGGTCTAGTGTGGCAGCAGCGTACTGACCACCTGAACCACTAACGACCCATTCAGTGTCTTCACCATATAAGATGCAATTTGAATTAGAAAACGATTTGACCATCCATTGTGTTCCATTGAAGTACGCTACTAAAACAGTAGAATCTTTAAGGAACTTCTTCGGTATAGTATCATTCTTATAGTTCTCAATAAACTTATTGATTTCAGATACATACCCAGAGCCCACAATAAACTCAGTGAATCCATTCTTTACTATTCGTAAAGACTTAATGGTTGAGTCCGTAGACACACATTCCTTATATCGAAAGAAGGGTAAATTAAACGACTTCTTTAATACTGATACACTAAGATAGTTCTTTCTGTTACCGGTAGTCCTGCTATCAGTAACAATTTTTCTATGAGAAATATCCAACACAACCGTAGTCATATGATTTCCTATTCAAATTCCATAGTAACCCAAGATTCTCTCATGCTATCTTGGGGATGATACTTCTGTACAACAGTTACGCGTTCGAGCCATCGTGTTTCTCGCCTTCCTTGTTGATTACGTGCAGTAATTGGTAGAAAAGCAAACTTTGTAATTGTTCTCTCATCGAAGCGTTTGGGTTTGGGTTGTCTATTGAATCGCATAATTCACCTCAGTTTCTTTTAAGAATACGTGCTTGTTCAGTACGAATCCACTGAACAATTTCACCACCAGACCACATCTTTCGAATTTGGACTGGAAATTTATTATGAAGATGGAACACTTCATCGTGAACCCTCTTATAATACTCTAGTTCGTC